>JAKAHF010000023.1:4628-11125 GCA_021815245.1 Actinomycetes bacterium | reverse complement strand
AGGTGGGTGTGGAGAAGTCGTACGCCATCCAGGCAGGGCGGGAGATCCGCGTGCTTGTGAAGCCCGACGAGGTCAACGACGTCGAGGCCGCTCTGCTGTGCCGCGAGATCGCCAAGGAGATCGAGCAGGAGCTCGACTACCCCGGCACGATCAGGGTCACCGTCATACGCGAGAGCCGCGCGGTAGAGTACGCGAAGTAGTAGGGGCGCCGAGTCGGGTCAAGCCCGAGCAGCGGGCCACAGTCCGGGAATGGAGTGCCGGCTTGGCTGCCGGCACGAGGGAACATGATGCTCGCTGATACCTTCTATCTGCGGTCGTTCGGTTGTCAGATGAACGATCACGATTCTGAACGCATCGCCGGATTGCTCGAGCAGATGGGCCTTTCGCGTAGTGAGACGCCCGAAGAGGCTCGGTACCTCGTCTACAACACGTGTTCCATCCGCGAGAAGGCCGATACCCGTCTGGCCGGTCATCTGGGCGACGCCACCAAACTCAAGCGCGAGGATTCGTCGCGCATCGTGATCGTCGCCGGGTGTTTGGCTCAGAGCCGCAAAGATGCGCTGCGCGAGGACTTTCCGTGCATCGACGTGCTGGCCGGACCGCAGAGCCTGCACGATCTGCCGTTGCTGATCGAACAGCGCCTGGCCACCGGTGAGCCGGCAGGGTCGTTTCGAGAGATGACCACGGCTTGGTCGGCCGAACTTCCGCGCACACGCCTTTCGGGACCGTGCGCGTGGGTCCAGATCACCGCGGGCTGCAGCAACTTCTGCTCATACTGCATCGTGCCCTACGTACGGGGACCTGAGGCGTCGCGAGCGGCCCGCGAGATCGTGACCGAGGTAGAGCACCTCGTTGCCGAAGGGGTCAAGGAGGTCACCTTTCTCGGGCAGAACGTCAACGCCTACGGCAAGGAGCCGGGCTTCGCGGGGAGGGAGAGTTTCGCTCAGCTCCTCGAGCGCGCGGCCGCCGTCCCGGGTTTGGAGCGGCTGCGTTTCATGACCTCGCATCCGAAGGACGTCTCGGATGAACTGATAGACCTGCTGGCCGGTCACAACCCGGTTTGCGAGCATCTGCACCTCCCGGTGCAGTCTGGCAGCGACGCCGTGCTGGCGGCGATGCGCCGCGGCTACACCCGGCGGGGTTACCTCGACCTCGTGCGGCGCCTGCGGAGCGCGGTCCCGTCGCTTGGCCTCACCACCGACCTCATCGTCGGTTTCCCGGGCGAGACCGAGAGCGATTTCGAGCAGACGATGCAACTGGTCGAGGAGTGCGACTACGATGGAGCCTTCACTTTCATCTACTCACCTCGGCGACAGACCGTCGCCGCCACGCTTCCGGGGCGGATCGCACCGGAGGTGGCGCAGGAGCGCATGGCTCGACTCGTGGAACTTGTGCAGCGTCTTGGCAAGCGGCGCAACCAGAGCCTAGTGGGGCAGACGGCGGAAGTTCTGGTGGAGCGGGCGAGCAAGCAGTCCGGGGAACTGAGTGTCGCAGACGCGGACGGCACGCGGGAGGTCATGGGCCGCACCCGTGCGCACAAGCCGGTGAACTTCACGTCATCGGCGCGGCCGGGCGACCTTGTCACTGTGAAGCTGGTCGAGGGTACATCGACGAGCTTTCGTGGCCGGCAGATAGACGATCGCCCGACGGCCACGGGGTGAGGGCGATGAGATCAGGTAGTGACGGCGGCCCACCCGCCGAAAGTGGACGTGGAGCCCGCGGGACCGTGCCGACAGTCATCGCCCTGCTCGGTCCGACCGGCGTCGGCAAGACGGGGGTGGCGGTCGAGGTGGCTCGAGTGCTCGGCACGAGGGTTATATCGTGCGATTCGATGCAGATCTATCGTGGGTTCGTCGTGCTCACCAACCAACCCACCGAGACCGAGAGACATGCCGTGCCGCACGAGCTCGTCGGCGTCGTCGACGCCGGCACCGCTTTCTCGGCAGCGGAGTATGCGGCCCTTGCCCGGCCGCTCGTAGAGCGGGAGTTGGCGTCCACCGGAGCGGCGCTGCTCGCGGGGGGGACGGGACTCTACATGAGAGCGGCGCTGGCCCCTTTGGCGGTAGCGGCGGCCGCCGATCCCGCGGTGCGACAGAGACTGGAGGAGCGCGCGGCGGTCGAAGGCGGCGGCGCGCTCCACGCCGAATTGGCGAGGCTCGATGCGGCGGCCGCTGGGGCCATCGATCCTCGCAACGTCAGACGGGTCATCCGCGCGCTCGAGGCGGTGACGGTGAGCGGCGCCGCGTGGTCGGGTAGGGACGATCTCTGGACGCCTCGCTACTACCATCGCACCGCCGTTGTCGGCCTGACTCTCGATCGTGAGGAGTTGTATCGACGCATCGACGCTCGATCGGCTGCCATATTCGATGGCGGTGCCGTGGAGGAGGTGAGTCGCTTCAGGGCGGGTCGGGACAGGGCAGCCTCGACTCCGGGCGGCCAGGGCATCTGCAGCGCCATCGGCTATCCCGAGATCTGCCGCTATCTCGACGGTGAGCTCAGCCGCGAGGAAGTGATCGCGCAGATCGCCGCGTCGACCCGCAAGTACGCCCGCCGGCAGCTCACCTGGCTACGCAGGCTGGAGGGCGCTGTTATGATTGACGTTGGAGGCAGGGGAGCCAAGGCTGTAGCCGAAGACATCCTTGGACTCTACGCCGATAGTGATCGAGTCAAGGAGGCCCCTCGGGGATGAAGCTGGCCAAGTGGCAAGGGCTGGGCAACGATTATCTGGTCGTGGAAGAGGCCGACCTGCCCGGAGAGTTGACCGCGACTGCCATCGGCCTTCTGTGCGATCGCCATTGTGGGGTCGGGTCCGACGGCGTTCTGGTCAACGCGACACTCACCGGGGCCGTTCCGGGCGCGGCGGCGCGCATGCGGGTGCTCAACCCCGACGCGAGCGAGCCCGAGATGTGCGGCAACGGCATCCGCATCTTCACCCGGTACCTGGCTGCCACCGGAAAGGTGAGCGAGCCCGAGTTCGTAGTCGAGACTCTTGCCGGGGCGATCAAGCCGAGACTGTTGGACGACGGCAGGGTACGCGTCGACATGGGGAGGGCCCGTTTTCGGAGCGCCAACCTTGACGCTTCGGCGGCCGGGACGCTGCAGGTCGGAGGCGTCGACTATGAGTTCACGTTCGTCGATGTCGGCAATCCACATTGCGTGATAGTGGTCGACGACCCGGCGACGGTCGACGTAGCCGGCGTGGGCGCCGCCATCGAGCGACACCCCTTCTTTCCCAACCGCACCAACGTCGAATTCATCAGGCCCGAGTCGGACGGCTCTGTGCGCATGCGCGTGTGGGAGCGGGGAGTGGGTGAGACCCAGGCGTGCGGCACGGGAGCGACCGCCGTCGGAGCCGCGAGTGTGCGGCTTGGTCTGGCCACGAGCCCGGTGTTGGTGCATCTGCTCGGCGGAGATCTCGTCATAGGGGTCGAGTCTGACGGGGCGGCTGATGGGGCGTATCGCGTCTTCATGACCGGTCCGGCGGAAGAGGTATGCACCTGCGAGCTGTCCAATGATCTCCTGCGCCGCCTTGGCTGGCCGGCGCCTCGCACCACATAGATCCCTACCGACTCAAACCTGTTTCCTAGGAGGCTGACGTGCTGTTTTCCCGGCGGATGGACAATCTGGCTCCCTATCTCTTTGCCGAAGCCGAGCGGAAGATCGCCGAGAAGCGCGCGAGCGGCATCGATGTCATCAGCCTGGGCATCGGCGACCCCGATCTGCCGACACCCGCCTACATCGTCGACGAGATGCAGCGCCAGGTTGCCGATCCACGCAACGACCGCTATCCGAGCAACTGGGGCCTAACCGAATACGCGGAAGCGGCTGCCGCCTTCTACAAGCGCCGTTTTGGCGTCGACCTCGACCCCGCCAAGGAGTTCATGGCCACACTGGGTTCGAAGGAGGCGCTGGCGCACCTGTGCTGGGCGCTCCTCGACGCGGGCGATCTGGCCCTCGTGCCCGACCCGGGGTATCCGGTGTATTCCGGTGGCTCCATCATCTGTGGCGCTGAGGTGCGCTACCTCAACCTGAAGCCCGAGAACGGCTTTCTGCCCGACCTCGACGAGGTCAGCCCCCAAGAGGCCGAGCGCGCCAAAGTGCTCTTCATCGGCTATCCCAACAACCCCACGGCGGCCGTGGTGGAGGGTGACTTCTTCGAGCGCGTGGTCGCGTTCGCGAAGAAGTACGACATCGCAGTGATCCACGACAACGCCTACTCGGAGCTCACCTACGACGGCTACGTGGCTCCCAGTTTCCTGGCCACGCCTGGGGCGAAGGATGTCGGCATCGAGCTCTTCAGCTTCTCGAAGCCGTTCAACATGACGGGTTGGCGCACGGGCTTCGCCGTCGGCAATCACGAGATCCTCTCGCACCTGTGGCGACTGAAGACCAATCTCGACTCGGGCATGTTCGACGCGTTGCAGCGCACATCGGCCTACATCCTGATGCAGCCCTGGGACTTCGTCGCGGAGATGTGCGAGGTCTACCGCCGCCGCCGCGACCTGCTGGCCGACGCGCTGGTCTCGGTGGGCATGCAGGTGCCGAAGCCCAAGGGGACGGTCTACATGTGGGTGCCGGTGCCCTCGGGCTACACGTCAGGCACTTTCACCGAGAAGGTGCTGGAGCAGGCCGCCGTCGTGGTCACTCCCGGCAGGGGCTACGGACCGGCCGGCGAGGGCTTTGTGCGGCTGTCGCTGACTACGCCCGACGACCGTATCGCCGAGGCGGTTCAGCGCATCAAAGACTCTCTCAAGCTGTAGGCCCGCAATGGACTCCAGCGGGCTCTCGGTCAAGCTCCTGCATCCCCTGGCGCGACTGCCTCTGCGGGCTCATCCGGGGGACGGCGGCGCCGACCTGTTCTCAGTGGAAGAGGTCACCATTCCGCCGGGGGAACGTTGTGACGTCGGCACCGGCATCGCCTTGGCCATCCCGGAGGGTTTCGCGGGCTTCGTGCAACCCAGGTCGGGGCTGGCCTTCAAACACGGCATCATGGTCGTCAACTCGCCGGGGCTGATCGACGCGGGCTATCGGGGAGAAGTGCGTGTGTCGCTCTACAACTCCGGCAGGGAGCCGTTTGCCGTGAGGGTGGGCGAACGGATCGCGCAGTTGGTGGTGCAACGAGTCGAGCACCCTGAGTTCGTCGCGACCGACCAACTGCCCGAGACGGTCAGGGGCGCCGGGGGGTTCGGAAGCAGCGGCCGCTAACATCGCGGCCGCTGCCCGCACGGTCAGGTCGCGCTGAGGATCAGTCCTCGCGGGGGAGCGTGTACTCCTCCCAGGTGTTGGGCACCTGGTTGACGCTGATGACGTACTGGTGGTTCAGGTTGTAGATCACGCGGCTGTTCCAGTAGATCTCGCCGCACGAACCGACGCCCTTGTTGAGAACGGTCCCGCCGCAGTAGATGGCACCGTGAATGGCACAACTGCCGCGGAGTGTCGCGTTACCCAAAACGATCACGATGCCGAAGAAGTCGGCGTTACCCTTCATGTCCCACTCGTTGATGGAGCCGTCGGGGGTGTCTATGACCACGATCACCGGCTCATCAACGGTTCCGATCTGGTTGCTGCCCGACAGCGAGACCGGATCGTCGCTCGCTACCCATACGACCTTGCCCCGACACGCGGTGGTCTGGAGGAACGCGCTGGCCAGCGAGCCCGCATTGGCACCCTCGAAGTACGTGTGTTGCGACACGGCGATCGTATAGAGAGCGTTCGTCATGGCGTCGTTGACGATGGCTTCGAAAGTGGTCGGATTCGGGGCCTGTACGACTCTGGGATCGTCGGGATCGGTAGTCACTCCTTTGTGAAGCGAGTCTTGCACGTCAACCAGGACTTGGGACTCGTCGCCTTCCTCTATGCCGACCCAGAGGCCCTGGCCGTTGCTGTCGACCGTGTCGGCCACCAAGGCGTGGCCCTGAAAGGTCAGCGGCCAGTCCTGACGTTGGGCTAGGATGATGATGCGGTGCCGGTCGTCGCCGACATTGCTGGTCGCGTCGACGAACATCTTGCCGTCACCGTTCGCGTCCCACACGGGCGCCGTAGGATCGGCGACGTCGTCGGTGTTGTCGTAGACCGAGACCTGGATGAATTCGGTGGGGTCGGACCGAGTGGGGTCGTAGAGCCCGGTGTTGGCCGCCTGCAGCGAGGCTTTGAGCAAGGCCTCGTCAACGATCACCTCTTCAGTGTCGGCGTTCGGCCAATCCAATTTGAGGGCCAGCATGCCTGCGTCGACGCCGGCTTCGGCTACGTTGAAGGCCTTGAGATCGGTGCGTTCGGTCTCGGTCGCGCGCGCCTCGCCTCTCATCAGCACATACAGACTCACTCCGATGAGGAGGAAGATGAAGATGAACACCATCATTATCACGACCACCGAGCCGGCCTGAGAGCCGCGACTGCCTGTTCCTCGCCACCCACGAGCCATGCTCGCTCTGCCTGAGCGGCATCACCTGGTCGGGCTTCGACAATTTCTACTATCTGTTTTCGTACGAAGACACGCG
>JAKAHF010000023.1:0-4618 GCA_021815245.1 Actinomycetes bacterium | reverse complement strand
GCCGGCCTGAGAGCCGCGATGAACGCGTATGTGCGGTCGGCGCTGCGTTCGTTCGTTCGTGTGGAACTTGGTGCGCTTCATGTCGACCGACTCCTCTTCTCAGTATTGCCGGAGATTGCGGGGCTGGACCACCGACTTGAGTTGGTGGGCGATCGGAGCGTACTCGGTGTAGACGTCGATGCGCAGGTCTATCTGCACCGTCAGGATGTCCATCGGAAAGGCCACAGGGCAGTCCAACGGAGTGCCGTTGGAGTCCGCGTAGGCGAAGAGCGGCAAATCGGCGTTGTTGCTCAACCAACTACCGACAAGCCGGGTGCTGGCTCCGTCGGAGAAGGTCGGATCACCCGAGTCGCTGGTGTCTCGGTAGAGGGTGCGGTTCGCGGAGTCGACGCGGAACCGCACGAGCTCGAGATCGTGGTTTGCGTCTCGGTCCACATCGGTCCAGCACGTCAACGAGTTGGCATCGGCGGCCACGATCACCATGCGGAGATCGTCCGTCACCGAAGCCACCGGCTCCCGCGATGTACGGATGAACTCCACCATCTCGGCCAGCGCCGCGCGCGCCTGCTCCTGCGCCTTCACATCGTCGCCGGTATATGCGTAGGTTCGCTGGAGTCCAAACCAGATGCCCATGACACCGGCCAGCACGACCGCGAGAAGCAGTGACGCGATGACGACCTCGATCAGGGAATAGCCTCTCGCGTCGCGCCGGACCCGGGTCATCATTTGCTTGTAGAGACCAGCGTTCATCATCAGTTTCCAATCGAGAGGATCTGGAGGACAAGGGTGTCGTTTGGGTTGGGTGGCGGCAACGTGAACGTGCCATTTCGGGCGGGCTGTCCCGACGCCGTAGCGTAGATGTTGTAGATGCCCGGAGGCAGCTCGAGCGACTCGGTCTTGTTCTTCTTGATGGTCAGGCTCGACACCGTGACTCCGGAAGAGTTCTTGATTGTGACGGTGTAGGTGTACCTGGTGTTGTTGTCGATGGTGACGGGATACGCGGCCAGGGTCGTGGTGGTCGTAGGAGGCGCGAGCGTGGTGGTCGTCGGCCACAAGGTCGTCGTGGTGGTCGTCACCACGGCCGGTGGCACATCGACAGAGCAAGTCACCCAGTCGGCCCAGAGTCCCGCGATGTCTTGAGCTCGCACCCTATACGCGTATGTGTTGTGATTGGATGCGTCGCCGAAGGGATCCGGATCGTGGTAGGTCGCCGCGCCGGGACTGAGTTCGGCGATCTGCGCGTACGCGGCACCATTGATCGAGCGCTCGAGAACGTACTTCTGGCGATCGCGCTCGGCGCCTGGCATCCAGTAGAGATCGAGGCCGGAATACGACGTGCCGAGGTCGTCGGTCGCGATGGGTACGGCCTGGAATTGCGTAACCTTGGCGGGCTTGCCGTTCTCGACTCTGATACGGAGCCGCCACGTGTTGCCGGGCTGGTCGTACTTGTTGTAGACGATAGCCCTCAGCTCCCAATACCCGTCGGGAATGAAGTAGTCGAGGAAGGGCAGCCGGAAACGAGCCTCGGTGAGGGCTCCGTTGGCATCGGTGGTGTAGTACAGATACGAAGCGTCGAGCTTGTAATCCTTGGCTGCGCTGCCCAACGGCCAGCTCGCACCGTTGTCATCATAGAGAGTGAAGCGGGCGTAGGCGCCCAAGTAGGTGTCATCGGGATTGTTGACATCGCCGAAGATCAGATTCCAGTCGGCCTCCGCCACGTAGTAGTTGGCGACCGTAAGCGCGCTCGTCATCTGGAAGGGAGTCCCCAGCGGATCGACGATGTAGTCGGGTACCACCGTGAGGCGTCCGCCCCGAGGGCCTAGGAACTGCTGGTGCACCAGAGTGCTGGCCGAGGCCACCGAGACTTTCGGAGGCGCCGTCCACGACACGTTGACGGTGACCTCTTTGAGGACATCGTTGTCGTAGTCGGTCACCGAGACGTCGTAGTCGATGGTGAAGTCTATTCCGCGCGCACTCGCCGCAGCGCCGAAGTCTTCGGCCAACTGATCGGGACTGACGATGTCGCGGTAGTCCAGCTGACGTATCTGCTCCATCTTCTCGCGAGCGATGTTGGTCGCAAGGCTCTTGTGCCGGATGGCCGAGGCCTGGCTGAGCGAGGTCAGGTACATCGGTACGATGCCGCTGGTCGCGGTGAGGAGAAGCACGACGGCGATCATCAGCTCGATGAGCGTGAACCCCCGACGCTCTGAGAATCGGCGGCGCGTGTGCGCTATCACTTTGTTGACCTCTGCTGAAGGTCTCCGATGAAGATTCATTTCGCTACTCCCGCTGTCTACGAGGCCGCTGCTACTGAGGCCAGGAAGTCCTTTGCTTCACATACATACTCGTGACGTCTTCTATATCGGCTGACGGCCGCCGACTCTTTAGCGTTTTCTCTTTCGCGTTATATGTAGTGCGTTGGAGGGACAGTGGCGGGGTGTGAAATCCCCGCTTGCGGTAACCCAAGAGCCGGCCTCGCCTAAAGCATCCCGGCAAAATGCCGAAAACACAGGAATCGATAGTCTCGTCAATTCACCCCCGACCGAGGAAGGGCGCACATGCTCGCTACAAGGGGGAGGCAAAGGAAGAAAGCGAGGGGCGATACGCCTTCTCGCCAGCGTGGCTTTTCGCTCGCCGAAGTGCTGGTCGGCGGGCTAGTACTGGTTGTTGGTCTAGTAGCTATCTCCCAGTTTTTCGCTTCGGCCGTCGCCCGCGTGTCTGAGTCGGATCTTCGATCGGTGCTCCACCAGGTGGCCACCGAGGAGCTGGAGGCCATCCGGGCGCTGCCATACAAAGACGTGGGCACCATCGGAGGTCATCCCGAGGGCGTGCTGATTGCCGATGAGGATCGCACGGTGAGAAACCAGCCCATCCACGTGCACCGTGATGTGGTGTTTTGGACGGACGACTCCTACGACGGGCCCTATCCCGCCAACTATCGTCGCGTGACGGTCACCGTCGGCCTGGTGGGTGACACCAGCGTCGCGCCAGTGGAACTGACAAGCAACGTGGCCGGCGGGGCGCAGGGGGGCTCACTTGACATCACGGTGACCGACACCCACGGTAGTCCCGTGCCCAACGCCCGCATCGAGATCACCAACACCAATCTGGTGCCCAGCGTCAACATCAACTCGAGTGCGCTGTTGACGAACTCCGAGGGCCGGCTGCTCGTGCCGGGTCTCAAGCCCGACAGCAGCGGAGGGTACTATGTGACGGCTTCGAAGTCCGGGTACAACACCGACAAGACGGATGTGGGCGTCGTGGTCAACGACGGCCGCCCGTACAGTGTCGTGCACCTCATCATCGACGAACTGGCGAAGATGGTCATCTACGTGGTCGATTCGAACGGCGTGGAGATTCCCGGATTGAACCTGTCTGTCGCGGGGCCCGATGACTTCACACGCTCAGTAATCTCGGCCTCGGGAGGGGTCTATCTGAACAGCATCCGCTACTCGACCGATCTCGATCCGTACGTGGTGACTCTCGTCGAGGGCCAGGGATACCCGTCCCAGCAGGTGCAGGCGGTCGTGGACCCCGGCACGACCGCGCAGATCACTATCACGCTTGATGGGGTCTCACCGGTGACGACCAGCACGACCGTTCTGGGCAGTCTACGCATACGCGCCGTTGAGATCGTGGGAGGGGCGGGAGTCAAATCGGTCGGGGGCGCAACAGTCGTGGTCGGCGGAGTGGGCACGTATGGAACCTCCGATGGTGGTTGGACGCCGGTGATCGACCTGCCCCCGGGCACCTACAACATCCAGGTCATCTGTGACGGCTTCCTCGACTACACGGGGACCGTCGAGGTGACGGGCGCCACAAAGAGCGACGTGATCCTGACCCGCAGCGACGGGGAACACCACCCATGAGCCTCAACGGGTAGCTACGGCGATGAAACGCCTCACGAGAGAGATGCCCGACGGCATGCGTCGCGGGTCCGCCCAAAGGCGGACTACGCTGTCGCTCGCGGTGGACATCGCCCGACGTGAGGGGTTCACCCTGCTCGAGCTCCTGGTTGTCATCGCCCTCACTTCGATCGTGATCGTTGCCGTGCTGCTCGCCTTCTCGAACGTATCGGGGGTGTTCGACAGGGAGAACACGCGCATCCAGAACCAGGACGACGCGCGGACCGCGCTCAACCAGATGTCCGAGTACATCCGCGGGGCGACATCGTCGGCCGACAACGCGACAAGTCAGTCGAATTCCATCGCTACGGCACTCCCGCAGGAGATCGAGTTCTACTGCGACATCGATGGTGACGGAGTGGCCGAGAGGGTCCGCTACTACCTTGCCGGCGCGAGTCTGATCTCGGAGACCGCCGAACCGGTCTATCACGACACGAGCACGCCCTACTGGAGCTATCCCGCGTACGAGACCCACGGCGTAGTGGTCGACGACGCTGTGCGAAACGCCTCCGAACCTGTCTTCACGTACTACAAGTACTCCGGCGGTGCCCTGACGGCTTTCACCCCCGACACGGCTGCTTCGAGGCAGCTGATCGTCTCGGTCAACATCAACCTGAGGGTCAATGAGCGGCCCGATCTTGCAAAGAGCGATGTCGTGCTCGCCACCGACGTGCAGATACGGCAGAGATACTCCGGGGGGCTGTGATGGAGAT
>JAKAHF010000639.1 GCA_021815245.1 Actinomycetes bacterium | reverse complement strand
TGCAGGATCGCCTTGGGGAAGCCGGTCGTGCCCGAGGAGAAATAGATGGCTGCGTCGTCGTCTTCGGTGAACTCTATCTTGGGATCTTTCTCCGAGCAGCGAGGCAGAAGGCGCTTGTAGCTCTCGGCGAAGGTCGGACAGGTGCCGTTGACGAAGAAACGCGGGCCCACCCGCGGGATACGATGCACGATCGCCTCCACGCGGCCGATGAACTCAGGCCCGAAGATCAGGGCGT
The DNA here is from genome assembly GCA_021815245.1 of Actinomycetes bacterium. Next base: position 2,442 of record JAKAHF010000639.1, on the reverse strand, counting down.
CGGCTTCGGCCAGCTTGAGGCAATACTCGATCTCCTCGGCGGTGTAGCGGTAGTTCATGGGAATGGCGACGGCTCCGGCTTTGAGGATGCCGAAATAGACGGGCAGCCACTCGATGCAGTTCATCAGGAGGATGGCGACCTTGCTGCCCTTGCCGATGCCCCGGGTGAGGAGGAGATTGGCGAACCGGTTCGCGTTCTCGTCGAACTGCCGCCAGGTTATCTCCCGGCGGGAGGTCTCCATGGCCTCGGTCTCCATGAGTTCGTACTCACGCCACGTGACCTCGCGCGTCTCGCCCAGTTCGGGGTTGAGTTCGACCAGACAGACCTCGTCTCCATACAGCGCGGCGTTACGCGAGACGAGATCGGTGATCAACATCGGTGGCCTCCCAGCCCTGTGCGGTTTTGCGAACGTGTAGGTTATTACTCTGTCGCGGCTTTGTCGAGAATCCGCACGAGCACGTCCTCGACCGCCTGGGCCACTTCGGCGATGTCGACATCGGGAAAGAAGCCGCCGATGAGCGATGGCCGCATCGTCGAGATGAAGACCTTTCCCTGCTCCGCGTAGACCATGATGGGGCAGGGCAGCATGAGGCCGATCTTCACGTCGGCGGCAAGCACCGCGCTCGCGTATTTCGCGTTGCACATCTCGATGATGCTCACCCGCTCGCGCTGGAAGCCCTTCTCAGCGAGCGTAGCCGCGACATCATGCACGAAGAGCACACGAAAGCCCGCGTCCTTCACGCCCTGGGTGACCGCTTCGACCGCTTGGTCGAAGTCCCTGTTGGTCGGCACGGTGTAGTCGAGTTGCATGGTGACCTCCCGGCAATAGAATGGGTCTGATCGAGACCAGCATAGCCTACGAGGCCGGCGAATCCTTGTGGGGGGATGCCACGCGAGATCGTCCAAAGAGCCGCGACCGGAACGGTCGCGCTTCTGGTCTGCCACATCGTGAATAGAGGGTATGCAAATAGACTGGAGAAATGCTTGACCCCAGGCAACGTTTTGTTCACAATGGTCTGTGGTCTATACACTGGGAGGGGGTCCAGCCCAACGTCCTCTCGAGCAACACATGGACGCATCCGTGTGTTGGCTCCCCTCGCGTGATCGCCAGCGTCTAGGTGGAATCTCATATGTGCGTGTTTGAAGGAGGCAAGATGAGGAGATCGAGAAGAGCGATTGTCGCCATTATGCTTTTGGCAGTGGTGCTTTTGCTGGTAATGACGGTCCCCGCCATGGCGGAGACGGGCACCAAGAGCCCCAAGCCTTCCTTCGATACGGGTCGCGACTGGGTCGACCCGACGCCCGAGATGCTCGGCGCGAAGGAGCAGGCCATCCGCGCGTTCGCAGCCAAGTATGGCGCAGCCGCGACCATTCCCAGCTTGGCCGGCTTAGTGCCGACGCCCGCCTTCGTAGGCATGCACTTCACGGTCGATGTCTCCGACAACGATCCGAACCACAGCGGTGTCTATACGGAGGACTTCATCGTCGTCGGCATCGGCGACCACGGCATCATGTGCATCACCCAGGATGCCTATAACTCCTTCGACGGCTCCAACTACCATTTCGCCAATCCCAACGGCGATGGTTCCGAGACCTGGCTACGCACCGAGGATCTGATCACGCCGTCGCAGCTGAGCTACATGCTCAACATCTTCGACGACGTCATCTACCCGACCGAGGCCTCCAATTTCGGCACCCCGTTGCCGCGCGGCTCCGACGGCCAGAAGGTCTGGATGCTGCTCTTCAACATCCGCGACGAGGCCTACTACGATCCCAACGCGGAGAGCTACATCGCTGGCTACTTCTCGTCGAGCGAAGACGCGGCCAACAACAAGAACATGATCCACATCGATACCTACAACTGGGAGGACCGCATCGGCCCCAACGCCGACCGGCCCTATCTGTATGAGGGTGTGTTCGCTCACGAGTACGAGCATCTGCTTCACGCCGACTCCGACCCTGACGAGGAATCGTGGGTCGATGAGGGCATGGCCGATCTCGCGGCCTTCATGTGCGGTTTCATGAAGGACCAGGGCCATGTGATCAACTTCATCCAGTACCATCCCTACATCGGCCTCACCTTCTTCGGTGGCAGCCTGGCCGACTACGGCTCGGCCTACCTCTTCCAGCTTTACCTCTGGGAGAACTACGGCATGGACGCCTTCACCTCCGCCCTGTTCCATGATCAGGACAACGGCATCCAGGGCGTGCAGAACCAGCTCAACGCGTTCGGCGGTGGCGTGGCGTTCGACAAGGTCTACGACAAATGGACCCTGGCGAACTACTTCGACACCATGGGCCCGGCCGCCTACGGCTACAAGAACCTCGACATAGGTCCTGACACCGATGGCTGGACTATCCAGTACATGCTCGACGAGTACTACAATCCCTGGTCGCTGTATCCCTATGGCCGCTTGGGCCTGACGGTCATGCAACCCACCA
>JAKAHF010000638.1 GCA_021815245.1 Actinomycetes bacterium | reverse complement strand
CGGCGTTGGGGATTATGGTCGGCTCGCCGCCTTCGAGCACAGCCATCGCTGAGTTGGTCGTGCCCAGGTCGATGCCGATGATTTTTCCCATTACCTATCCTCCAATGCTCGCTGCACGTTTGCTGCCACAGTAATTGACATGCAGGCATTATAAAATCTGAGTCCGCTTATGTCAAGTCTGAGAGGCTGGCGAAATGGGCCTCGCCGCAGGGGCAGACCGAGACCGGCGCCGCCTGCCAGACGGTGGTCTCGGTCCCTACGATTCGAGAAGGTCGAGTGGCTGCTTCGGCAGCGGGTGGCTACCTACCGGCGACGAACGCCGCGTACCACTGGTCGAGCAGAGGCACGAATTCTGTAGCCGCTTTGGCGTTGCCGGCGGAGTTGGGGTGGTCGTCACCATCGGAGTCGTAGTAGAGCGTGTTGTGACCGGCGACGACCTCGTGCACTTCGACCCCGTTCACGAGCCGATGGTGCGCCTTGGGATCGGTGAGCACGTTGTAGAGATCGAACACGAAGACATTGCCCGTGGTGAGTCCCTTGAGCCAGCCGTTCGCGCGGTCGGTCAGCCAGTCGCACAGCTCGCGGGTCTTTGCCGGGTGGGAAATGCTCTGCATGGGTGGCGGAGTGCACAGCACGAACATCTTCGCGGGATGTGCCTGGAAGTAGGCAAGTAGGCTGTTGTAGATCGCTTTCTCGTCGGAGATGTCAGAGCCGACGTCGCTGTTGGGGAAGCAGCTTTTGAACATGACGATCGTGTTTTCGCCTGGAGCGGGCGTGATTCTGTTGGGAGCCGTCATCTGCCCCAGTTCCGAGTAGACGAGCTTCATGACCGAGTCGGTGAACCACATGGGCCAGTCGCCGGTGTCGGTGCTATCTCCATATGCGTGGTCGGACCCACCCGTCCAACCGTAGTAGATGTCGGCCACGTGGTAGTGTCTGTCGTTCAAGGCCTGGCATAGACCGTCGTTCAGCCAGTTCTCGCCCACGCTGTGGTGGATAAATATCAGGTTGACCACCGACGATGGCGGCTTCGTAGTGGTCGTCGACAGCGTGCTGGTCGACGTAGTCGACGCGACGGTGGTAGTCGGCGCCGTGGCGCCGGTCGTCGAGGAGCCCGCCTCCCCGGCGGAAGAGCTGGTGGTGGGCCCGTACGTCCAGGGCGTGGTGCTGCCGAGCCGCTGAAGCAGATTGTGAAGCATCTGAGCTACCTCACCCCGGCTCATGTAGCCATTCGGGTCGAGCCTGGCGAGATCGAGACCGGCCAGCAGGCCGTTGCGCTCGGCGCGTGCGGCATTGGCGCCGTGGGTCGCGTTGCCGGTCCATGAGGCGGTGCCCTCCCAATCGGCAGGCGCGGCTGCGAGCAAGCCCGGCTCCAAGTCGTCGGCCATGCGCACTGCCATGCTGACCGCCTGCAGACGCGTGATCGAGCCGCTGGGATCGAAGGTCGTGGCCGACGTGCCGGTGGTGATGCCGTGCGCCGCGCAGACGGCGATGTAGTTGTCGGCGTAGAGACTGTCGGGTCCGCTTTTCGCCACGTCGACGAAGGCACAGACATCGTCCTCCGAGACCGAGTAGCCGCCCGCCAATACGGCCATCTTGGCAAACTGCTGTCGCATCACCCTGTCGCCCGGTCCGAAATCGCCGTTGGTGTACCCGCCGATGACTCCCCGTGCGCTGAGATCGGTGATGGCGGCATAGTAGGGATGAGTCGGGGGAACGTCGCCAAAACCTCCGGCCGACACCAGCGACACCACCGCGACCACGAGCGCGACGGCAAGAACCAGCCCGGCCGAGATTCCGGCGACCATTCGCCGAAAGCGGCGTTTTGCGGCTTGATCTGTCGCAGCGACAGAGTTCGCGTCCATGTGGAACCTCCCCGTGCGTTCTCCCGCCGATATCCTCAGCCTAGTCGGCGGAGAGTACGAACGCAAGGAGTCGTATCGCACAACAACTACGTTGTACGCCTTGCCGTCTGTCCGGCGCGCCGGGTAAAGTAGCTACGCAGGCCCATGTTCGAAGATTGGGGGGGACATGTTCGAACTATTGCGAGAGTTGCTGAGTCTCGATCCCGGCCCCGAGAAGAGCAACTTCGGCAACATCAAGCTCTTGCTCGATAATGTGCGTGCGCACGACCTCTATCCCCACATCCTCAGCATCGAACGGGGCGTCAACGAACCCGAATGCCTCACCCACTGCGGACGGTTGCTCCAGTTCGGGGCCAACAACTACTTGAGTCTGTCGGAGCATCCCCGTGTGAAGGCAGCGGCCATCAGAGCCATCACCGACTACGGAGTCGGCCCGGGTGGGTCGAGGTTGATGAGCGGCACGATAGGCATCATCGAGGAAGTGGAGCGGCAGCTCAGCGAGCTCACGGGCATGGAAGACTGCCTCACTTTCCCCACGGGCTACATGGCGAACATCACGGTGTTCCAGGCGGTCATGACCCCGTTCGTGGGCCGCCTTCCCTATCGCAAGGCCGATGGCGCCATCTTCGTCGACGCCTACGCCCACGGGTCGATCCTCGACGGCTGCGACCTCTCGGGCGCTCATGTATACAAGTTCAAGCACAACGATCTCGACGACCTCAAGCATAGGCTCGACGAGCACCCCCAATACTCGAACAAGCTCATCGTCACAGAGGGTGTCTATTGCCTCGAGGGCGAGATCATCGACGTACCCGCA
>JAKAHF010000022.1 GCA_021815245.1 Actinomycetes bacterium | reverse complement strand
CGTGCTGCTCAAGCTCGTGCTCATCGCCGTGCCGGCCAAGTTCGTCAACGGCGTCGTGGAGGAGTGCGGAAGCCGGGGCGTGGCGGCCGTGGTCGTGGTCTCGGCCGGCTTCTCGGAGGTGGGACCCGAGGGACGGGCGATGGAAGACGAGATGATCGCCATAGCCGACAAGTACGACATGGCGCTCGTAGGGCCGAACTGCATGGGCATCATCTCTTCGCATCACAAGCTGTACGGCACCGGGTTCATGTTGGTGCGTCCGGAGCCCGGAGGCGCGAGCATGGTGTCGCAGTCGGGCAACCTGGGACTGCAGCTTCTGGTGTCGGCCGAGAACCGGCGCGGGGGAGTGGGCAAGTTCGTCGGAGTGGGCAACGAGGCCCAGATCGACGCGGTGGATTTCATCAACTACCTGCATAACGACCCTGAGACCAACACCATCGTTGCCTACATGGAGGGCTTCGACGACGGACGGCGGCTGCTCGACGTTGTGCGTGCCACCTCGCTCGACAAGCCGGTCGTGGTGCTGCGGGGCGGCATGAGCGAGTACGGCAAGAAGGCGGCCGCTTCGCACACGGGCGCGCTCACCTCGTCGACCGCGGTCTTTCAGGCTGCGGCCCGGCAGTCAGGTCTCATCGTCGTGACCGATCCCGACGAGTTCATGGACCTCACCTTCGCCCTTGCCTACATGCCCCTGCCGGCCGGCAGACGGGTCGCCGTGGCGACGCTGGGCGGCGGCTGGGGCGTGCTCGTGTCCGATGAGATCTCGCGTTCGGGACTGCAATTGGCCGGGTTGTCGGCCGAGGTGACCGAGGCGCTCAACAAGGTGCTGCCGGCCTTCTGGAGTCACTCCAACCCGATCGACATGGTGGCGACGGTGACGCCGGGCGTGCCCGAAGCCGTCGTCGAGGCGCTCGCCGCGAGCGATCAGGTCGACGCAATCATCGTCATGGGCGTCGTCGGCTCGGTGGGGGAGAGCAAGCGCGCCGTGGCCGAACTCGAAGAGATGAAGATGGTCCAAGGGGCCGAGGGGGACGTCTCGCGCGCGGACCGCTGCCGTGACGATCTCGGCATCCAGCCGGAGCTGAGCGAGCGCGAGCTCGACTTCATCAAGAACTGTGCCGCGCTCATGGACCGCTACAGCAAACCCATCGTCAACATCTCGCAGCGACCGCTCACTCAGGCCATCTACTCGGCCGGGGGGCGCTACTCGAGCTTCATCCTGCCGTCGCCTCTACGTGGCGTGAGGATCTTGGGCAAGATGTCGGGCTATGGTGCCTACCTGCAGAAGAAGGGACGCGACCTGAATCGCTGAGCGGGGCGCGCTCGGCAGACTGCGGGTTACTCGGGGGTGGCCGCCGCCTCGGCCGGCGCGGCCGCTGTCGAGTCCGCGCTCTGCGGCTGATAGTAGGCGCGGTCGTCCTTGATCGTGAGCTGCACTCCCAGGTCGGCGCTGTAGCCGGCCACCCGCTTGAGGATGGAGGCCGCATGATCGCCGGTGACCGGCGACGGCACTCCTGTCACGTCGTCGAGATAGATGGGGGTGAGCACGAACGAGGGTCCTCCCTTGCCGGGTATCTCCACCTGCACGATGACGGTCTCGCCCGTCTCCTGTGAGTAGTGGTCCCAGACGAAGTCTCCCAAGCTGTAGGCGATGAGGCGATCCTTGTAGACCTCGAAGCCCTGCAGCACGTGAGGATGGTGGCCGAGCACCAGATCGGCGCCCGCGTCGATGACCGCATGGGCAAGCTCGCGCTGGGTGGAGTTGGGACGGCCTTTGTACTCCTCGCCCCAGTGAAAGCTGCAGATGACGAACTTGGCCTTCTTGGCGGCCTTCTTGACCGCGGCGATCATGGCCTTGCGGTCGGGAGTCGTCGTGTTGACCCCCGGTGAGCTGCTACCCGCCGCGAACCCTCCGGGGATGATGTCGGTGAAGGCCAATACGGCGACCATGCCCGCGGGAGTGATGAGCAGCGCCGGTGCCGACGCCGCCGCGGCGTCGGCACCGGCTCCCGCCCAGTGCACCCCGACCGCACTCAGCCGGGGGAACGTGTCGAGAAGAGCTTTGCTGCCGTAGTCCATGGCATGGTTGTTGGCGAGGCTGACCACATCGATGCCGCCCAAGGCAAGGGCGTCGGCCAGCTCGGTGCGGGCCTCGAATGTGTACTCCTTCCAGGTGGCCCTGGAGCCCTTGTCGGAGATCGGGCCTTCGAGATTCAGGAAAGCGATGGACGACTGCTCGAAGATCGAACGCACATTGGCAAGCAGTGGTTCGGCGCCCTTCTTGTCGATGAACAGGCCGACGCCCCGGTCGCCCAACACGTCGCCGCTTGCCGCCACCGTGAGCACGCGCCGCACGGTCGTCGTTGTCGTCGACTGCGTCGTTGTGGTGGCCGACTGCGTCGTTGTGGTGGCCGGCACGGTTGTGGTCGTCGTCTCGTCGCTGGTCGTGGAGGAGGGCGAAGATGTCTCTTGACCGGGCTGAGGCCCTCCGGCGGGCGATGTCGCGGCTACGGTGACAGAGGTCTCGGCGGATGCCGCCGAAGCCCCGTCGCGATCCCAGAAGTACCACACACCAAGCGCGATGGCCGCTATCCAGACCACGACCGCCAGTACCGCCCACAGACTCGTGGATGAGCGTTCGCTCCCAGATGTGATGATCGTCGGCGACATGGCGTTGAGTATAATAGCCAAATGCGTCCAGTCGGCAGAGGTGATACAGGCAAACAGGTGGTCGACATCCAGACGCGCCTGGCTGCCCTGGGCTATTTGCTTGGCAACGAAGGCGCCGATGGCATGTTCGGCCCCCACACTGAGAGAGCCATCAGGGCTTTCCAGCAGACACATCTGCTGTTCGCCGACGGTGTTGTGGGTGACAACACGTGGACCGAATTGGTCGAGGCGGGCTACCGGCCCGGAGAACGCCTTCTGTACATGCGCGTGCCCTACATGAGGGGCGACGACGTTCTGTATCTTCAACGGCGTCTCAGCGAACTGGGCTTTGATTGCGGACCGGTCGACGGCATCTTCTCACCGGCGCTCGAAGTGGCCGTGACCGAGTTCCAGCGCAACGCCGGACTCAACGTCGACGGCATCGTGGGCGAGACCACGTTCGACCGGCTGGCCCGACTCAAGAAGTTGGCCGACGACGCCGAGGGCAGCATCGCAGATCGCATGAACGGCTACGTGGGGCAACGAGAACTACCTGGCCTGCGCGTGAGCATCGACCCGGCGCACGGAGGCAGCGAGCGTTCGTGCTTGCGGCAGGTAGGCACCCGGTTCGACGAGAAAGACGTCAATCTCGCCTTGGCCAAAGAGCTGGCCCGGCTTCTCGAGAGCCAAGGGGCGGCCGTCTTCCTCACGCGCGAGACCGACATCTCCATCCCCTTGTATGAGCGCACCGAGGCGGCCAACGCCTGGGAGCCGCACATGCACATCTGCATACACCACGCCGCCAACCGTAGTCCCAAGGCGGAGGGCGCGGCCACGTACTTCTTCGCGAACCGCATCTATCAGTCGCACGCGGGCAAGCGCCTCGCCGGCTACATCGTCAACGCCCTTTCGAAGGAGTTGGGACGAGTCGACCTTCGCAAGCACGGTCGCAACTATGCCAGTCTGCGAGAGGTCAAGCCGCTCGCCGTCTTGGTCGAGCCCGGATTCCTGACCCATCCCAAAGAGGGTCCGTCATTGACCGATCCGGCGGTGATCGCCCGCGAAGCGCAGGCCATCCTCCACGGCATAGAAGCCTATTTGGCCCGCATCTAGGCATCATCGTGCCTCGGTGGCGGCGCTCCCTGCGCCACCCTTGACTGGTCGCTCGGTGCGAAATCTGTTACAGTCCCCAGGAATTTGAAACGAGAGGCTCCGGCGACTCGCCGGGTCTTTCGAAGTAAAAGCCTACCAGGAGGCACCGATCATAGCCGGTACGTCAGGTGGCATCGGGCGGCGTCTGATCTTCTTTCTCTTCCTCGTTCTGCTCGGCACCCCGCTGGTCTTTGGCGCTACTGCGTCTGCAGAACCGGCGGCGATCACCGAGGCCAAGGATGAGGCCAAGGACCTACGAGAGCGCATAGATGAGCTGGACGAGCTTGTCAGCACAGCTGTCGAGGACTACAACTACGCGAAGGCCAAGCTCGCCCAGACCAAAGAAGCTGCACAGAACACTCAACAGACCCTCGACAAGGCCGAAGCCGACCTCGAGGAGTCCTCGGCGCGTCTGACTGCTCGTCTGGTCGAGATCTACAAGGCCGGGGAACTCGACGCTGTCGAGATCCTTATGGGCGCCTCGTCGTTCTCCGACCTGATCAACCGACTCGATCTCATGGAGCGGCTGAGCGAGCAGGATGCGGAGCTGGTCGCCGGCATCTCCGCCTACAGGGACGAAGTCGAGACCCGCAAGGCCGAGCTGGCCGCGCAGCTCGTAGATGAGAAGAAGCTGGCGGCGCAGGCCGAGACGGCGAAGAAGAAGGTCGAGCAGCAACTGGCTGCAAACGAGAAGGCGCTGGCGGGCAAAGAGGTCGAGATCGCGCAGCTCGAGAAAGAAGAGGCCGAGCGGCAGGCGAGGCTCGCGGCCGAGGCGCGCAAACGAGCCGAAGAGGCCCGCAAGAAGGCCGAGGAGGCCAAGAAGCTGGCGCAGCAGCAGGCCGCCGCAGAGGCTGCCCGCAAGGCCGCCGAGGAGAAGGCGCGCCAGGCTGCCGAACAGAAGCAGAGCACTTCGACGAGCACCAGCAAGAGCACGACGACAACCGTCGCTAAGCCCAAGGCATCGGTGCCTGAAACGGCTTCGTCGAGCGAGGTGGTCTCGATCGCGATGCAGTACCTGGGCACTCCCTACGTATGGGGCGGGTCGACCACAAAGGGTTTCGACTGCTCCGGGTTCGTCATGTACGTGTACCGCAAAGTGGGGGTCAGCTTGCCTCACTCCAGCAGGCTGCAGTACGGCTACGGCCGGCCCGTGGCCCGCAATGCCCTTCAGCCGGGTGACCTCGTCTTCTTCCACAATCCGATCAGCCACGTGGGCATCTACATCGGCGACGGCAAGATGATCAACGCGGCCGGCACGGGCAAGGGGGTGCGCATCGATGATGTCTGGGCAAGCAGCTATTATGGTGCCTGCCGCATCATCGACTAGGACCGACCATGACACCTATCCCGGTTTACTACGATCCGATCTTCCTGCAGCACGAGACCGGTGAGCACCCAGAGAACAAGCGACGGCTCATAACGGCCACGCGCGTTCTCGAAGAGAGCGGGCTCGACTTCGAATGGACGTCTCCGGAGCCTGCGCCGGTCTCGGCCATCGAGCGCGTGCACGACCCCGCCTACATCGACCGGGTGCGGCAGATGGCCGACGATGGCGGAGGATGGCTCGATCTCGACACGGCTGTATCGCCCCGCTCGTACGAGGCGGCCCTCATGGCGGCGGGGGCCGGGATCCTTGCGACCGAGCGCGCCGTGGCGGGTGGGCCGAGCGCGTTCCTGCTTGTCCGCCCACCGGGACATCACGCCTGCCGGGCGCGAGGCATGGGCTTCTGTCTCTTCAACAACATCGCGGTGGCCGCCGCGCACGCGGTGCAAGTACTTGGCCTCGAGCGCGTGTTGATCGTCGACTGGGATGTGCACCACGGCAATGGCACACAGGCGGCCTTTCTTGGTGATCCCCACGTGCTGTTCTTCAGCACGCACCTCGGCGGGCACTATCCCGGCACTGGGCATACTCGCGAGGTCGGCACGGGCGATGCGGCCGGCTTCACCGTCAACGTCCCCTTGCAGCACGGCGATGGCGACGGTGCCGTCAAGCTGGCCTTCGAGACATTGCTCGATCCACTGGCGCACGCCTTCAAGCCCCAGCTCGTGTTGGTCTCGGCCGGCTACGACCCTCAGGAGGGCGACCCCCTCGGAGGTCTTCGCTTCTCGCAGACGGCGTTTCGCTGGATGTCGGCATATCTGACCACGTTCTGCAGAGAGCAAGGCGTCGCTGGTCCCATCTTCTTCCTCGAGGGAGGGTACGTTCCCGAGATGATGGCAGCCTCGGTGGTCGCGACCATCCAGGGCATGTCGGGTGAATCTCCAGCTTTCGAACCGAAGATCACGGCAGACGAGCAGGCCGACGTGCGGGAGGCCCTCGAAGAGATCAAGCCCTACTGGAGGGCCGCCTTCTAGGCATTCGCGCGTGCATTCTTCGCGCGGGTTTGCAGGCCGATTGTCTCCATGGACTCAAGTTCCCGGCGCATTCCACCGACACTCTATGTGAAGGAAAGCGAAGCGGCAGATCCGGGAGGGTCTGAGTCTGCATGAGAACCATTGATGAGCTGCTACGGAAGGTGACGGAGCTCGGCGCCTCCGACCTGCACATCAAGGTCGGCAGTCCGCCCATGATCCGTCTCGACGGTGAGCTGGAAAGCCTCGACGAGCCTCCCTGCACTCCCGACGACACCAAGGACTATGCGGCCTCGCTCATGAGCGAGAAGCAGATCCGTCGTTTCAGCGAGACCAATGAGATCGACTTCGCCTACAGCGCGCCCCAGGTCGGTCGTTACCGGGTGAACGTGTACCGGCAGCGCGGCACGATCTCGATCGCCATGCGCCAGGTAGTCACCCGAGTGCCCGATTTTGGCGAGCTCAACCTCCCTCCGATCGTGCAGAGGCTTGCCCTCGAACCGCGGGGCATGGTGCTCGTGACCGGAACGACAGGCTCAGGCAAGACCACCACCCTCGCCGCGATGATCGACCACATCAATCATCAACTGCGCAAGCACATCGTCACCGTCGAGGACCCCATCGAGATCCTGCACCGCGACCACCGGTGCATCGTCAACCAGCGCGAAGTGGGTCTCGACACGGAGAACTACGGCACCGCCTTGAAGTACGTGCTGCGGCAGGACCCCGACATCATCTTCATCGGAGAGATGCGCGACCAAGAGACGGTGCGCACCGCTCTCACCGCGGCGCAGACGGGCCACTTCGTGCTCAGCACGCTTCACACGATCGACGCCACCGAGACGGTCAACCGCATCATCGACTTCTTTCCGCTGTACCAGCAGAAGCAGGTACGCATCATGCTTGCCGGCTCACTCCGCGGGATCATCTCGCAGCGTCTCATCGTCAAGGCCGACGGCACCGGCCGCGTGCCGGCGATCGAAGTGATGGTCATGACCGGCCGCATCCGCGACCTCATCCTCGACCCCGCCCAGACGCACAACATGAAGACCGCCATCCAAGAAGGCGACTTCTATGGCATGCAGACGTTCGACCAGAGCCTGCTCAACCTCTTCGAGAAGGGTCTCATCAGCATGGCCGAGGCCCAGCTCGTAGCGAGCAACCCGCACGACTTCAAGTTGATGGTGCAGGCGCACGGGCACGCCGTCCCCGTGAGCAACTAGCCTCGCGGACCATCCGGCCCACGGCCGTCGTTTCTAGCGCTCCTCTCGACTTCTCCCCGGCTGCCGGCGTGGGTTCGTGGCCGGCCCCCTGCCGTCGCGCGTCCGCGTTGCCCGAGCTTCGCGGGCCCCGGCCTGTGAGGCCCGTCTCTCGCGGGAGACGGCGCCGGGCTTCTCTTTCGGCCGGAAGCCGATCAACCAGTTGATCAGGCCGCCCACGACGGCAAGGAACACGGCGGCTACGAGTACCCAGATCGGTGACGTGGTCGACAAGCGGGCGCCGATCCAGACGAAGGCCTGCAGAACGAGGGCGTTGATCGCGAGCGTGAACACGACCATCGTGAGAGCTCGGTACGGCCTCGATCGTAGGCGATGGAGCGGACGGATCAGACTGTTCACCAGCGCGAGGATGACGGCGAGCACCACCGCGGCCCAGACCGCCTGCACCCAGAAGCGGGGCGTCGCGAGCGAGTCGAGCAGGTACAGGGCAAGGTAGAACGCGACGGCATTCGCGACCCACCGCAGCATGAACTTCATGTGCCGGCCTCCCGTGAGGATGCGGCCCGCGCGATCGGCTCGGACCCACTCGCATATCGAGCCGAAAGCGACTGGGCGAGCTCTTTGACCTTGTGGCGCGCGGATGCGGGCTGCTCCAGCACGGCTTCTCCGAGGTATGCGAGCACGTGCTGGGCCATCCAGCACTCGTCGAGATAGGGGATGCGGGCCTCGCACGAGCCGGCGTCGAGTCGCACGCATTCGGTGCCGTCCTCGGCCAGGGGGGTCTGCCAACGCAGCGCGAAGCGCACGATCGCCCATCCGGCGGCGTCATCGGGCGAAAAGGCCGATCCGGAGCGCCGTCGTGCGAGGTCGACCTCCGCGCGAGGCGAGAACGTCGTGCTCGTGGAACGGACGCTCCGCACCCGATCGAGCTTGAAAGTGCGTTGCTCCATGGCTTTGAGACAGAAGGCCTCGAGGTACCATCCGGCCGGAGACCGGAAGAGCAGATAGGGCTCGACTTCTCGTGTGCCGAGTTCCTGGCGCGACGAAGTCAGGTACTCGAGCGCGACCACGGTGCGGTCGCGGATAGCGCGGTTCAGCACCTCCACGATCTCGGCCGCGGGAGGCAGCATCTCGTCCAGGATTACCACGTCGCCCGATCGGTCGGAGCCCACGAGGGCGGCGACCTTCTCTCGCACCGAGACCAGAGATTCCAGGCCGTCGACCGCGAACGTATCGCCCAGCAGATCGAGGGCAAGGAGGAGCGCGCGGGCCATGACGGGGGAGAGGCGGGCGGCGCGGGCGAAGGTATCGGCCATGACGTCGCGCACCACCTGCACACCTTCCTCGGACGTCTCGGCCATGATCACGTAGGTGCCACCACCGAAGTTGACCAGGTTGATGAGCGAGAGATCGGTCTCGACCTCCGCGCGGCTGAGGCCGAGGTCGTCCTTGAGTGTCTTCCAGGTCACCAGCGCAGGCCTGTTCTCGTCGACGAGGTACTGAAGCAGGGCGATGGCCCGGGCGAGATGCTCCGGGGCTACCGGGGCGCTCTTGGAGGCACGCTTCTGCATGCGAGGAGGCTTCTTTGCGGTAGGCACCAGGGTGCTTTCGCGCCCGGGCCCTTCGTGGGAGCGAACGATGTCGCCGAGCGCGGCCGCGATGCGTTCGCGGAGTACTGCCGGCTCGACCAGTTCGGCCGAGGCTCCCAGGCCGACGATCCACGAGGCGAGGACCCACTCGTCGGCATACGGCACCTCGAACACGGCGCCTTCGCCCTCATCGTCGAGGCGATGCACGTGGGGCTCGAGACGCTCGACCCACCAGGCCAGCTCGTCGCCGGCCCTGACGAGAGCGACTCCTTTGACCGCGCCGATGAGCCACGGGGGCCGGGCGCGGTAGCGATTGGGGTCGTATTCGTTTGGGATCGAGAAATCTCGCGTCTTCTCCGAAACGAAGTGCACCGGTCCTTGGATGCGTCCGACACGGAACGTGCGTATGGCCTGCCTGAGATGGTCGTGCCCGGTCGCGTACCAGTGGCCCTGTATGAGAAACAGGCTGTATGGATCGAGAGTGCGCTCGATAGGCGCGCCGTCGGCGGCCGGGTAGGCGAACCGGACCGTCTTGCCGCGACTCGCCGCGTCCTCGAGTCGCGCGAGCTGCTGGCCCGAGCGTTCGGCGTCCTCGTCGGGGGCCAGGGCGACCGGCAGTTGCTCCAGCCTATCGGCCGACCAGTCGTAGTGTCCGCCGAGGATGGCCGTCAGAGCGAGGCGCAAGGGACGCGCGTACGCGAAACGTCCCTCCAATGCCGCCAATCCCACCGCGAGGGCCCTACACTCGGGCTCGGTGAAGGCGACTTCCGGCAACCGGAACTCCTCTTCGGGCAGGAAGTAGAGCTGTGTCTCGCCCACCTCGCTGTCGCCTCCGCCGACGACGCTCACGTCGATGCCGATCCTGGCCAGGTCGGCGCGATCGGAGAAGAAGCGCCGGGCGAAGGTGTCGTCAGACATCTCCGCGTACCCCTCGACCGACTCCTGAACGTCGCGCGCAGTGACGGGATGGCGCCGGCTGAGGAGGAACGAAAGGAGTGAAAGTTGGCGTATGAGTTTCTCTTCGTCACGTCCCATGCGCTAAGACTAGCGCACCGTGGGGCAGGCGATAACCCGGCACCTGTCCGGACGGCACTCTACAATGGTCTGCAGAGATGAGTGCGTCGACAAAAACAGGTCTCACCCTCCTGCTCGGCCCTGCCAACTCAGGCAAGTTGGGCCGGGTCATCGCATGGTGGCAGGAGCGTCTGGCTGATCGGCCGGTCGTGGTCACGCCTACCGGCCCCGACGCGCGCGAACTGACGGCCGAACTGGTCGCGCGCGCGGGTGGGCTCGTGCAGCAGGCGCCCGCGGTCACGTTCGACGGCCTGGTGCAGCTGTTGCTGTGCCGTTCGCCGCGGTATGCCACTGAGGTAGAGAGAGGGCTGCTCATCTCGCGGGTTCTTGCGAACACGCCGACGACGGCGCTGAGCGAGGCCTCCCGGCTGCCCGGGGCAGTGCCTGCACTGCAGCTTCTGCTGCAGCAACTCGGCGAGAGCGGTCGGGCTCCGCGTGAGATCGACTCGGCGCTGACGCGATGGGGGGCCGCCGATGCGCACGCTTCGGCTCTCGCCGACGATCTTCGACACTTGGCTGCAGCGTATGAAGAAGCACTGGAGCGGCTCGGTCTGAGCGATCGCCCGGCCGCGGTCCGCGAAGCGACCGTGACCGAAAAGACATCTGCGACATGGGACAGGCCGGTCGCCTTCTACGGGTTCACTTCGTTCACTCCCGGCCAGCGGGGGCTCATCGAAGAGTTGGCGAAGCGGGTCGATGTGCTGGTCACACTCACCTTCGATGGCGCTCGCGATGTCAGTCTCAGCACTCAGAGCGAGATCGAGTGGTGGCGCTCCAAGGCCGCCGCGGTAGTTCCGGTCGACACCGACGCGAGGGCCTACGAGTCGCACGACATCGCCTATCTCGAGCGATGGTTCAGGAGTGACGGGCCGAAACCGGCGCGACCGGCTCGAGTGGGCGGCTCCGACGGAGTGCGCTTCATGAGGGCCTCGGGCCGTCGCGCCGAGGCCGAGCTCGCCGCCGAGCAGATCGCGCAGCTCGTTCGCGCGGGTGTGGGGGCTCACGAGATCGCGGTCGTCGTCCGCAGCGTTCCCTCGTGGAGCCGGTTGCTCGCCCGGGTGTTCGAATCGTGCGCGATCCCGTGCTATTTCGACTATCGCCCGCGCCTCGCCGAGACCG
>JAKAHF010000637.1 GCA_021815245.1 Actinomycetes bacterium | reverse complement strand
TGACCCCGGAGGAGACGGCCGATATCCTCGAGCAGCTGGAAGAGGAGGAGGCGGCCGACCTGAAGGAACTCATGGAGCACGAGCCCGATTCCGCGGGCGGCATCATGACCAGCGGGTACGTGGCCGTGTCGGCCGCCTTGTCCGCGGCCGAGGTCCCCGCCGAACTCCGTGACTTGGCGGCCGAGGTCCCCGCCGAGAACTCCTTCACCATCTTCCTGATCGATCCCGACGAGTCGCTGCGGGGCGTCACCAATCTGCGCGACGTCCTGGTCGCGCCATCCGACACGCCTGTCGCCGACATAATGAACGCCAATCCTGCCGTCGCCCACGTCGGTGACGATGTGATGGAGGCAGCCCGCCTCGTGGCGCGCTACGACCTGTTCGCGCTCCCCGTGCTGGACGATGGTCAACTCGTGGGCATCATCACGGTGGACGACGCCCTCGACGTCCTCCTCCCTCCCGAGTGGAAAGAGTACTTTCCGAGGGAGAAGCACTAGTCCGTGGGTCGGGGGTAGACCGTGGCCGACCGCGGTACGAAGATCCCGCGCTCCGCTCAGTCGGCCGATGGCGCTCCCCGCCGGCGGTTCACACGCGCCCGGCAGGTGTTCGGCCGGGGCGTGGCCCGCAACAAGCTTCTCCTCCTGCTGGCCGTCGTCGGACCGGGCATCATCACCTCGAACGTCGACAACGACCCAGGTGGCATCACTACCTACTCCATCGCGGGGGCGCACTACGGCTACGACCTCCTGTGGATGTTGCTGCCGATGTTGATCGCTCTCATCGTGGTTCAGGAGATGTGCGTGCGCATGGGGATCGTCACGGGCAAGGGGCTGGCCGACCTGATCCGCGAGAACTTCGGGCTCAAACTGACGTTCTACCTGCTCGCCGCGCTCCTTCTCACCAACATCTTCAACACCATGTCGGAGTTCTCGGGCGTGGCGGCGGCCTCGGAACTCCTCGGGGTGTCGCGCTATCTCGCCCTACCCCTGGCGGCGATGTTCGTCCTGTTCCTGATCTTCCGGGGTACGTACCGGGTGGTCGAACGGGTGTTCCTCGTGGCCTCCACCTTCTACGTGGCGTACGTCATCGCGGCGTTCATGGCCGAGCCTGATTGGGGCGAGGTCGTCCACTCGGCCGTGGTGCCCCACATCGAGTTGTCGACGACGTACATCGTGCTCATGGTCGGGCTCATCGGAACGACCATCGCTCCCTGGATGCAGTTCTACATCCAGGCGTCGACGGTCGAGAAGAGCATCAAGAAGGATGACGCTACTCACAGATCGATGTGACCGTGGGGTCGATGATGGCCGTCGGTGTGGCGGGGTTCATCATCATCGCGACGGCCGCCACACTGCACAAGGCGGGAATCACCGTCGACAGCGCCGCGGCCGCCGCCCAAGCCCTCGAACCTCTCGCGGGGAAGCACGCGAAGACGCTCTTCGCTCTCGGGCTGCTGGCTGCCGGGGTGTTCTCGGCGGGCATCCTGCCGCTGTCCACCGCATACCACGTCTGCGAGGGCATGGGGTGGCCCGCCGGTGTGAGCCATGCCTACCGCGAGGCCAAGCAGTTCTACGTGCTCTACCTGCTCATCGTGGCGGTTGCGGTGGTGCCGATCCTGCTGCCGCAGATCTCGCTCGTGAAGGTGATGTTCTTCTCGCAGGTCGCGAACGGTATCCTCCTGCCGTTCGTGCTCCTCATGATGCTGC
Organism: Actinomycetes bacterium; assembly: GCA_021815245.1. The sequence goes on along the minus strand of JAKAHF010000637.1, from coordinate 980 downwards.
GCCTGGTCAACGATCGCGACCTCATGGGTGACAAGGTGAACGGGTTGGTCTTCAACGTCATCGCCTACGCCACGGTCGTCCTGGTCATCGCGTTCAGCCTGGCGGGCATCATCTTGCCGCTGGTGCAGGGCCTGTCTCCTTGATCGGGTAACGCGCTCGAGGATGTGCATGTGGCTCGAACGGGGGATAATGGAATTCTGAGGTCATGACCTCCCGGTTCGTTGCCAAGCGGTGGAGGGGGGTTCCGTGAAGCGGAGGGTGGATTGGACGAGATGATCGACATCGCGATCGTGGGCGGCGGACCGGCCGGGCTGACCGCGGCGTTGTACGGCGCTCGGGGACGGGCCAAGACAGTGGTCTTCGAGACCGGATTGACGGGAGGACAGATCGTCACCGCTTCGTGGGTCGAGAACTTCCCCGGGTTCCCGGACGGGATCAGCGGCGAGGAGTTGGGTGCGCGCATGCTCGCGCAGGCCGAGCAATGGGGCGCGGAATTCCGCACCTTCGCCGAGGTGGAGGCGATCCGCACCGAGGGATGCGACTTCGTGCTCACTGCCGACGGCGAGGAGTTCGGTGCCCGTGCGGTCATCCTCGCGACCGGCGCCGTGCCGAAAAAGCTCGGTGTGCCCGGCGAGGCCGAGTTCACTGGGCGCGGAGTCTCGTGGTGCGCCACATGCGACGGCGCCCTCTACCGTGATAAGACGGTCGCCGTCGTGGGGGGCGGCGACTCGGCCACCCAAGAGGCCCTCTTCCTTACCAAGTACGCCAAGAAGGTGCACCTGGTCCACCGGCGGGACGAACTGCGAGCCACGCTGTGCATCCAGGAACGCTGCTTCCTCAACGAGCGGATCACCATGCAGTGGTCCAAGGTGATCGACGAGATCGTCGGTCAAGACGGCAAGGTCGCCGGCGTGCGTCTGCGCTCCACCGACACCGGCGCCGAGGAGATCCTGCCCGTTGACGGCGTGTTCATCTTCGTG
>JAKAHF010000636.1 GCA_021815245.1 Actinomycetes bacterium | reverse complement strand
TCGTCGAGGTGGTCGTGCCCCAGGTGGACGTGCCCGCGGGATTCGTGACGGTTGAGCCGGGCTTCTTGGAAGCGTAAGTGAAGCGGTTCGACGTCTTCACGCTCGTTCCGGAGGCGTTCTCGTGGTTTGTCCAGCAGCATCCGGTGTCGACGGCTATCAAGTGCGGCGCAGCCGACATCCGGGTGCACAACATCCGGGAGTTCAGCCCACTGCCGCACCATGAGGTCGACGACACGCCGTATGGCGGTGGGGCGGGCATGGTCACTCGTGTCGACATCGTCGGACATGCGCTGGCCGGGGTGTTCGGCGAGCCGGCGGAGCAGGTGCGGCAGACGCGCGACGTGTACGTGCTGAGTCCCGGTGGGAGGCCGTTCGATCACGGCTTCAGCGTGGAACTCAGTGCGAGCGAGCGCGATCTGGTGCTATTGTGCGGACGTTTCGAGGGCTTCGACGCTCGCGTCGAGGCGTTGTTCGCTACCGGGTCGATCTCCGTCGGGCCATACGTGCTCGCCGGGGGCGAGATCGCGGCATTGGCGGTGATGGAAGCCGTGATCCGTCATCTGCCCGGTTCGCTTGGCAACACCGAGAGTGTGGCGGAGGAATCGTTCAGTGAAGAGCTTGAGGGCATGATCGAGTACCCGCACTTCACGCGCCCCCGCGAATTCGCTGGCGTGGAGGTGCCGGCCGTGCTCTTGAGTGGCGATCATGGCGCGGTGGCTCGTTGGCGGCGGCAGAACGCCCGCCCGTCGCCATGGAAACGGAGGGCCGAGTAGTGGACGGCGATCGCGAAGCGTCGGTCGCTCCGCCGGAGGAGCCGGCACCTGTGCAGCCGTTAGACACGGGAGTCGAACCAGGCGCCGAGCTGAAGACGAAACGCAGGCAGAGCGCCTTGCGCACAGCCCTCGAGGTCGTGGTGATCGTGGCAGCGGCTTTCGCCATCGCCATGCTGGTGCAGGCGTTCCTCATCAAGCCCTTCACTATCCATCAGGTATCGATGCGGCCGACCCTCGAGGAGCGCGACCGCATCCTTATCAACCGAGTGGTCTATCATTTCAGGGAACCGAAGAATGGCGACGTCATCGTGTTCCATTCACCGGTGGTGGCCGGAGAGGACCTCGTCAAGCGGGTCATCGCCGTCGGCGGAGATACCGTATCCATCAGCAACGGCGTGCTGTACGTCAACGGGGTCGCTCAGGACGAGCCCTACTTGCTCGAACAGGACTTCGCGGGCGAGTACCCTGAGGCCGTGATCCCCGAAGGGCAACTCTTCGTCATGGGCGACAACCGCAACAACAGCGGGGACAGCCGGTTCTTCGGACCCATCGACCGCAAGCTGGTCTTGGGCTGCGCCTTTGTCGTGTACTGGCCGATAGGCCACTGGCGGGGCTTGTAGCCACTCGACCACGCCGGCGGGGCCTTTGGGTTGCAAACGCAGGCTCGATGCTTTAAAGTCTGCTGGCTTTTCTTCCGAATGAGTCAGAAATCCATGGGACTAGGCAGGATTGGGTAGAGATATGGGTGTTATCGAGCAACTAGAGCAGAAGCAGCTTCGCACCGACCTCCCGAAGTTCAAGTCGGGCGACACTCTGCGCGTGCACTTCAAGGTCATCGAGGGGAGCCGGGAGAGGATCCAGGTCTTCCAGGGCTTCTGTATCGCCCGTCAGGGCCACGGGGCCCGCGAGACCTTCACCGTGCGCAAGCAGTCGTTCGGCGTGGGTGTCGAGAGGACGTTCCCCGTTCACTCGCCGAAGATCGAGAAGATCGAAGTGACTGCCATCGGCGACGTGGCCCGCGCCAAGTTGTACTACCTGCGCGAGAAATTGGGCAAGAAGGCCCGCGTCAAAGAGAAACGCATATAGGAGCGTCCCTCGGCGGGGCGGTCACCGGTGTCCGAACTCGATGAAGACTCCTTCGAGCCGCCGGTCGTACCTACTGTCGAGTCGTGGGGCAGCGCCCCTGTAGACACCCAGCCTATCGGGTCGTCGCAGCCTGAAGCGCCGGCTGTCGTGCCGCCATCGAAGGCGGCGGCGATCGAGAGGGTCGCCATTTGGGTCTTGGAAGCGGTCGTGATTATCGCGGCCGCTTTTCTTTTGGCCCTGCTCATCCAGTTGTTCGTGCTCAAGCCGTTCGTCATCCCTTCGGAATCCATGGAGCCGACGCTCGACCTTGGCGATCGTGTGCTGGTGAACCGCCTCGTGTATCTCTTCAGGGAACCGGAGCGTGGCGACGTCATCGTGTTCGACCCCCCCATCGAGAGTGATGAGCCGTTTATCAAGCGAGTGGTCGCGGTGGCCGGCGATACGGTGGCGGTCGAGGGCGGCAAGTTGTGGATCAACGGGCAGGCTCAAGACGAGCCGTACCTCATGGATCCCGAGATTCGCGAACAGTACGCTGAAGTGGTCATCCCATCGGGGTTCGTGTTCGCGATGGGCGACAACCGCAACAACAGTGGGGATAGTCGCCGGTTCGGCCCGGTCAGCGTCGACTCGATCATCGGCGAGGCGTTCGCCGTGTATTGGCCGCCCCGACACTGGCGAGGCTTGTAGGGCGCCGCGGTGCCGTCGGGCGATCGCAAGAAGAAGTCGAGGGCCTCGGATCCGTTCCGCTACGATCGGGCCGTACTCGACGGGGTCGAGGGGCTTGAATCGCACGGCGCTTGCGATCTGCGGCTGGCGTGAGCCGATGA
>JAKAHF010000635.1 GCA_021815245.1 Actinomycetes bacterium | reverse complement strand
GCGGCATCTGCGCCGAGGAGTGCCCCACCAAGGCCATCACCATGATCGACGAGGCCGAGTGGCACGAGGGCAGCAACGAGCCGGAGACCTGCTCTCTGGACGGAGCCCGCCCATGCACATAATCGAGAACGGCAACGTAGCTGCGGCTCTGGGCGTCAAGTTGGCGCAGGCCCAGGTCATAGCCGCCTACCCCATCACTCCGCAGACGCCTCTGACCGAGAAGCTGTCGGAGCTCATCGAGTCGGGCGAGATGAAGGCCCAATACGTCATGGTCGAGAGCGAGCACTCGGCGCTCGCCACCTGCATCGCCGCCAGTTCGACCGGAGCCCGGGCGTTCACCGCCACCAGCGCCAACGGCCTGCTCTACATGCACGAGCAGGTACACTGGGCCGCGGGCGCCCGCCTGCCCATCGTCATGTGCGTGGTCAACCGGGCGGTCGGCGCTCCCTGGAACATCTGGAACGACCACCAGGACTCCATCTCGCAGCGCGACACCGGCTGGATCCAGATTCACGCTTGCGACCACCAGCAGATCATCGACGGCGTGCTCAAGGCGTTCGCGCTCGCCGAAGCGGTCAGCGTCCCGGTGATGATGTGCTACGACGGCTACCTGCTGTCACACACCTACATGCCGTTCGAGGTGCCCGACGAGGCGCAGGTGGCCAAGTTCCTCAAACCGTTCAAGCCGGCCTATGCGCTCGATCCGGCCAATCCGGCCAGCCTCAACACGGTGACGCTGCCCGACGTGCGCGCCGACGTGCGGGGCGAGATCGCGCACGGTTACATGGAGTTCCGCTACCTCCTCCAAGAGGACATGCGCGAGGCCCTCACCGTGGCCCAGCGCATCGAGGATGAGTTCGCGGCCATCTTCGGCCGGGGCGGCGACGCCCTGCTCGAACCCTATCGGTGCGACGACGCCGACCACGTGGTCGTCGGCATGGGATCGGTCACCTACCAACTGCACGACGTCATCGACACGCTCCGCGACGAAGGCGTCAAAGTCGGCGTCATGGGGGTGCGGTTTTACCGGCCGTTCCCCGACGAAGCGCTAGCCGCGGCGCTGCAAGGCAAACGCGGCGCAATCGTGGTCGAGAAGGCTATCTCCTACGGCTATGAAGGCGCCCTCTGCTCCGACGTCAAGGCCGCCCTCTACGATCACGCGGCAAAGAACGGCGGCGCCCCGACGGTCAAGGGCCTCGTGGCCGGCATCGGCGGGCGCGAGATCCGCACGCCCGACCTGACGGCGACACTGCGCGACACCATCGCCGGAACATGCCGCCGAGGACCCGGCGGGCCCCAAGCCGGACCCAACTGGATCGGGATCAAGCTATGAGCACTAAAACCACCATCCTCACCCTCCCCAGGGAGGAGTACGTCCTGCCGGGCAACCGGGCCTGCACCGGCTGCGGCCTCAGCATCGCCTACCGCATCGGCCTCAAGGCGCTCGGCCCCGACACCATCCTCGTGGTGCCGCCCAGCTGCCTTACGGTGCTACAGGGGCTGTTCCCCATCTGCTCGACGAAGCTGCCCGTGCTCAACGTGACGTTCGCCTCCACCGCGTCGGCGGCCACGGGTGTCATCGAGGCGCTCAAGGCCCAGGGACGCGACCACATCAAGGTTGTCGGCTGGGCCGGCGACGGTGGCACCGCCGACATCGGCATCCAGGCGCTCTCGGGCGCCGCCGAGCGCGGCGACAACCTCCTCTTCATGTGCTACGACAACGAGGGCTACATGAACACCGGCGTGCAGCGCTCGGGCACGACCCCCAAGGGAGCCATCACCGCCAACACGCCGTTCAAGGGTAAGCTCCAGCAGAAGAAGGACGTCCCGGCGATCATGGCCGCCCACGGCATCGACTACGTGGCCACGGCTTCGGCGGCATATCCGCTCGACCTCTTCGACAAGATCCGCAAGGCGGTCGACATGGAGGGCACCAAGTACATCCACATCCACACGCCCTGCCCACCCGGCTGGGGTTTCGACCCCCGCTACAGCATCAAGATCGGCCGGCTGGCCATCGAGACCGGCTACTTCGACCTCTATGAAGTGGAGCGCGGCGAGTTCCGCTTGACCGGCGCGTCGGAGAAGCTCGTCGAGAAGCGGCGCTTGGTGCCGGTCGCCGACTACCTGAAGGGCCAGGTGCGCTTCAAACCGCTCTCGGACGAAGCCATTGCCGACATCCAGACGCAGATCGACGCCAAGTGGGCAGGGTACTACCGGGCCGCGGAGGTTGCGGGCTAGGAACTGGGTGACCGGCGGCCACCGTCGCCGGGCTATGCAAAGGCGTGCCGCCGAGCCGCAGCGGGTATAAGATTCCGATCATGAGCTACCTCGCGCTCACTTCCGGTGACCGTGAGCATATGGCCAACGTGATCGGGCTGACTTCGGTCGACGAGCTTTTCGACCCGATACCCGAGGCCATACGAGCACACGGCCTCGACCTGCCGCCGGGGGTCAGTGAGCAGGAGTGCAGAGGCAAGGTGCGGGCCATGGCAGCCGCCAACCGGCTGCGCGGGTCATCCTCGTTCTTGGGGGCCGGATGCTATCAGCATCACGTCCCGGCCGCGGTTTCGGCCCTCGTCGCCTGTGTACGCGGTACGGTGCAAGAGCACCCGCGCGGCGACGATCCGTACGTTCACCCGTATGGGCTCGGGTCTGCTCCAGTCGGACGTGCCCTCGGCAACGGA
>JAKAHF010000021.1 GCA_021815245.1 Actinomycetes bacterium | reverse complement strand
TTCGACATGGCCACCGAGACCATCAAGCAGGGCGGCACGCGCCGGGGTGCCAACATGGGCATCCTGCGGGTCGACCATCCCGATATCGTGGAGTTCATCCGAGCCAAAGAGGACGAGCATATCCTCAACAACTTCAACATCTCGGTCGGCATCACCGAGGAGTTCATGGCCGCGGTGTTGACAGGCAGCGACTACGCGCTTCGCAATCCCCGTGACCATCGTGAGATAGGCAGGCTCAACGCCAGAGAGATCTTCGATCTCATCGTGACCCTCGCGTGGAAGAACGGCGAGCCGGGCATCGTCTTCCTCGACCGGCTCAACCGCGACAATCCCACTCCCGGCCTCGGCGAGATCGAGTCGACCAATCCGTGCGGCGAGCAACCCCTCTTGCCCTACGAGAGCTGCAATCTCGGCTCCATCAACCTCGCCCTGATGATCGACGATGGTGAAGTCGACTATGAGCGATTGGGCCGGGTGACGCGCACCGCGGTGCACTTCCTCGACAATGTCATCGACATGAACCGCTATCCGCTGGAAGCCATCGGCACCATGACTCGCAGCAACCGCAAGATCGGCCTGGGTGTCATGGGCTGGGCCGACATGCTCGTCGAGCTGGGTGTGGGCTACAACTCCGACGAGGCGATCAGGCTGGCGCACCAAGTCATGGGCTTCATCCAGGATGAGGCCGTCAAGGCCTCCGAGGAGCTGGCCACCGACCGTGGGGTCTTCCCCAACTGGGAGCACAGCATCTGGAAGGACCGTGGGCGCAAAGTGCGCAACGCCACTCTTACGACCATCGCTCCCACCGGCACCATCTCCATCATCGCGGGCGTGTCGAGCGGCGTGGAACCGATCTTCGCGCTGGCCTTCATCCGCAATGTCATGGACAATACCGAGCTGCCCGAGGCTCATCCGGCGCTCGAGCACGTACTGAAGCAGCGAGGACTCTACTCTGAGGGGCTCATGAAGGGCATCGCCGCGGTCGGCGGGCTTCACGACATGGATGTGCCCGACGACCTGAAGCACATCTTCGTCACGGCGCACGACGTGAGTCCCGAGTGGCACATCCGCATGCAAGCCGCCTTCCAGGACCACACCGACAATGCTGTGTCGAAGACCGTCAACTTCGCAAATCAGGCTCGCCCCGAGGATGTCGAGCGGGTCTACCTGCTTGCCTACGAACTCGGTGTCAAGGGGGTGACCATCTATCGCGATGGTTCGCGGCAGGAGCAGGTACTCAACATCGGCGAGGTCAAGCGCAAGAACGGCGATGCCGGCGGCCCGGTACAGATGGAGCTCGGTCCGCAGGGCACCGCTGTCATGCCGGTCAGGCCAAGCCGGGCTCCCGTGCTGCGGGGCGAGACACGCGAGAAGGTGACGGGCTGCGGCAGTCTCTACGTGACCATCAATGAAGACGACTATGGCCCCCGCGAGGTCTTCGCGAGCATGGGCAAGGCCGGTGGCTGCGCCTCGGCGGCGACCGAAGCGATGGGCAGGCTCATCTCACTGGCCTTCCGCTACGGGGTTCCTCCCGACAAGATTGTGAAGCAGCTGCGTGGTATCCGCTGTCACGTGCCCTTGGGTTTCGGGCCCAACCAGATTCTGTCGTGCCCCGATGCCATCGGCAAGGCCCTGGCCGACAAGTACTACCTCAGCAACGGCGACCAGGGCAAGGTCGTCGGTCAGCTCGAGATGCCGATCGCCTACGCCCAGGGCGCCTGTCCCGATTGCGGCGGCGCGATCGAACATGAAGGGGGCTGCATGGTCTGCCGCTCCTGTGGGTATTCGAAATGCTCGTGACGACGTCGCCTGTTCGCGCATAGTGGGGACTCGCCTGGCCATCTTCATGGACATAGAGTTCGTGGCGATCGACGAAGCCCCCAGTTCCGACGCCTACGCCGTCGTGTTCGATGCGATATACGCCGGCGAGACCTGGTGTCGCTCCCTGGTATGGGTCGATGCTGAGGTGGCGGCCGGCGTCGACCGCGAAGAACGGGCCATCATCAGCACGGCCCGCAACGCGCTATTGGATTGCCTGGCCATCGAACCAGAGCCGGTTTCGCTCGAACTGCGTCTCAGTCTTGCCGGCACGGCTGTTGTTGCGCGCGGCACGCCCGGCGGGCGACGGTAGTTCTGGGGCTGGCCCAAGGGGGTGCCAATGGATCCTGTTGAGGTGATCGCTGCCCGTACGATGCAGTCGCTCTACATCTGGCTCGATATCGCCTTTCTCATCGTGTTCCTCGTCGTGCTTGTCTGGGGCCGGCGCTATCAGGCCCTTGTAGCCGGTGTAGCCGGCGGCGTCATCTACTTCATCGTCGACTACGGCATCTACTATCGGGTGCTCGGCACCCGGGTCATCCACGGAGCCGATCCGTTCTGGTTTCTGCTGTGGCTCTCTCTGAGCTACGGACTGACCAACTTCGCCTGGATCTGGCTGTGGCTCGACCGCGACAAGCGGGCGCTGGAGTGGTCGATCTTCATCGTCGCGGGCTGGATCTGGGTGGCAATCATGAGCCAGGTGCTGGGCTACGACGACACCCCGATATCGATCATGCGCGGCACAAGCGACTATCACGGCATCTTCGCCCTGCTGCTGTTCCTCGGTTACGGAGGGCTGTGCGTCTACAACATCCGGCAGCGAGACGACACCAAGCGCGTCCCACTCCTTTGGATACTGTCCATAGGCGTACTGGTACAGCTCAGTTGGGAGGCGGTGCTGGCGATCTCGGGCATCCGCAATCTGAGCTGGGAGACCTTCGTCGTCAACTCACTCCTTGAGACCAATATGGGTCTGCCCTATCTCTACCTTATCCACCGCTGGTCGACCTCCCGGTGGGACGAGCGACTGAGAACCATCAAACAGCCTGCAAACTGAACCGCGTTCGGTGCTACCCTGCTCAGCAGGCGCAGCGCAAACGTTGATTCCAAGTCGCTAGCTGTCGGAGGTTGCGGGTGGTTCTGGACGATCGGACCCTGATAGACCTGTATACGACCATGCTCACTATCCGTCGGTTCGAAGAACGGGTGGTGACCGAGTTCTACGCCGGAAACATAGTCGGCTTCATCCATTCCTACATTGGACAAGAAGCCATCGCCACCGGTGTCTGTAAACACCTGGGCCTTTCGGACCGCATCGTGAGCCACCACCGGGGTCACGGCCACTGCATCGCCAAGGGCGCCGACATCAAGAAGATGATGGCCGAGATCCACGGCAAGAAGACCGGGTACTGCAAAGGCAAGGGCGGCTCGATGCATATCGCCGACTTCAGCATCGGCATGCTGGGAGCGGACGGCATCGTCGGCGCGGGTCTGCCGATCGCTACCGGCGCCGCCATGGCGGCGCAGCTCGAGGGCGACGGTCACATCGCAGCGGTATTCTTCGGTGATGGAGCCTGCCAGGAGGGCGAGTTTCACGAGGCGCTCAACCTGGCCGCCATCTGGAAGCTCCCCCTCCTGTTCGTTTGTGAGAACAACCACTACGGGGTCAACACGCCGGCCTCCTACTCGCTCGCCGCGGGAGAGATCGTGCGCATGCCCGAGGCCTACCACATCGCCAACAAGCAGGTGCATGGCAACGACGTGCTCGCCGTGCATGAGGCTGCAGAGGAGGCGGTCGAGTATCTCAGGCAGGGAAAAGGACCCTACTTTCTCGAATGCGAGACGTATCGCTGGCACAAGCACTACCTATCCAATGAACTCGAAGATCTGCGGCCTCGGGAGGAGCTTGCCGCTTGGGCGGAGCGCTGCCCTGTCTCGTGCTTCAGAGCCAAGCTACTGGAAGAAGGCGTGCTGACTTCCGATGAGGCCGAACGCATCGATCGGGCGGTCTGCGAGGATGTCGATAAGGCCTACCAGTTCGGTGTCGACAGCCCCTATCCAGAACCCGAGGAAGCGCTCGAGGACGTGTATTCGCTATGAGAGAGATCACCTACGAACAGGCGGCCACTGAAGCCATCCAGGAGGAGTTCCGCAGGAATCCCAAGACAGTGCATCTGTCGACCGACCTCGCCGCCGACTTGACCAAAGAGTTCGGCGCCGAGAGGATCCGGGTCACTCCCATCGCAGAGAACAACTTCGTCGGCGCGGCTGTCGGTCTTGCCGGTTCCGGCTACCGCACTGTGGCAAACATCCGGATGGCCACCTTCGGCTTCGTCGCGATGGATCAACTCATCAACCATGCCGCCAAGATCACCTACATGTTCGGCGGACAGGCGCAGTTCCCGGTGCTGTATCGCATGACTGTCGGCGCGGGCATCGCAGCCGCGGCGGAGCACTCGGTCACTCCCTACCCGATGTACATGAACGCCCCGGGACTCAAGATCATCCTCCCGGCGACTCCCTACGATGTGAAGGGGCTGTTCAAGACCGCCCTACGCGACAACAACCCGGTCATCGCCTTCGAGCACGTCTTTCTCGGGGGGATGAAGGGTGAGGTTCCCGAGGAGGAGTACTTCATCCCGTTCGGAGAGGCGTGTGTGCGCCGTGAGGGGGCCGATGTGACCGTCGTCGCCCTCGCCAAGATGGTGCACGACGCGCTCGACGCCGCTGGCGAGTTGGCCCGCGAGGGCGTTTCGGTGGAGGTGATCGACCCGCGGACGCTGGTGCCCCTCGATACGCGCACCATCCTTGACTCGGTGAAGAAGACGGGCCGGTTGGTCGTCGTCGACGAGGCCTGCCAGACCTGCGGCGCGGCGGCCGAGATCCTGGCGCTCGTCACAAGCGACCGGGCCACCTTCGAATCGCTCAAGGCAGCTCCGGCCAGGGTGTGCGGTCTCGATGTGCCCATTCCGTTCAGTCCGCCCCTCGAACGCTACTCGATCCCCGACAAGGCGAAGATCGTCGAGGCCATCAGGGGCGTGATGACGTCGGCGAAACGATGACGAGAGGTGCATGAACGCGTGAGTCTTCGAAAAGCCCCATATGCCGTTCTCGTGGCCCTACTGCTCGTGCTGTTGTCTCTCGCGCTCACCGGTTGTGGCGCTCCCGGCCCCAAGAAGGTGCTCGAATCGGCGATCCAATGGGTGAAGGACGACGATTGTCAGGCGATCGGCAACGGTGCGACGTCGCAGTCGTGGTGGCTCTACATGAAGGGTGGCCGGACGATGACCGGGCTCGCCGGCAACCTGGTCATCGACGGAGACACCTTCTACATACGCGCCGACGCGTCGCAGTCCTCGGGAGAGGCCTCTGTCGCGCCGATGTGGGTGCGTTTCTCGCGGCAGGATGTCGGCGACGAAGAGACGGTCGAGAAGGCCAAAGACATACTTGTGGGGCTGGTGGCTGCCTCCGTGAGCCAGCCCTTGCTTGCGATGCAGACAATGACGCCGGACTCTCAGGTGGCTGAGACCAGCGACGGCAAGGCTTGGGTAGTGACGGGCAAGGTGACCACCCTGGCGCAGCTGGAGCTGCTATTCGGCAAGGACGCTGCTAAGCGTTACATCGAGGCTGGGTACGAACCCGACCTCGAACGCACCGTGACCGTGGTCGTTGACAAGAAGACCAAGCGGCCACTCGAGACGACCATTGCGACGGCAAGCGTGGATCCGGTCTTCGGCAAGGTCAGCTACAGCTGGTTGCGGGGACTGTGGCTACCTCCCGACGAGGACACCGTCGACCTCAACAAGTTCCTGGAGTAGACGGCTCTCTCGGGGCCTACTTCACGATCCACTCGTCGGTCCATGCGGGTCGGGGCGGCGCTTGGCCCTGGTCGAGCATCGCCGTCCACTCTTCGTCGGTCAAGCGCTTGTCGAGCGGCGACGTGAACTCGTAGTAGGCGTAGGACGCGCCGCACATGAGCTGCAGCCTGCCGTCGATCTCAAAGGCCACATAGAGCACGAGCGGATATCCGGTGCCTTCCTCGAGCGCCGTCAAACCGTTGTAGTCGGTGTGAACATCGGCCACCACCGGGCTCTTCTCGGCCGCGGGCGCGAGAGTGACCCCCGGCTCGGTCGTGTCCCACGTCTCGAGACCCTCCAGGTGTGAGCCGTACCAGATGATCGTGCCCTTCTCGTCTTCAGTCAGCTCCTGGCCCTGAAGCTCCTTCTGGGCGATGGTAGCGAGAGTCTGCGCCAGCTGGATCATGTTGTCGAGTTTGACGGCGGCCTGCTCGTCGGTCAGCCCGTAGTCGTCCATCGCCTGCCGGAGGGTGGTCGCCAGTTCCGCGATCTTGGTGTAGAAGGCGGGATATGGCTCCACGTATCCGGCTGTCTGGGGCTCCTCACCGCCATCGCCCTCCGCCACTATCGACTGCTTCGCGTAGAGGATGGTGTCGTGACGCAGTTCGGTCCAGCTGCCGAGCGCGGCGTTGAGGCTCTTGCGGGCCCAAGCGCGGCTCTTCATGAAGGCGGGCGCGCCTTCGCCCGGGAACGTCATGACCTGCTGAAGTGACTCCAGCCAACCCGTGTAGAGGTTGGCCGGCCAGACGTCGGCCGCTTTGGAGGAGAACTCCTCGTTGACCTTCTTGATCTGACTCTCCCAGTTCGCGTACTGATGCTGGCCGAAATCGTTCTTGGAGATCTCGTACGCTTGGTCGGAGCCGAGGACGATCATGACGTCGAGGCCCATGGGCAGGGTCCGCTTGTTGCCTTGGTCGCCGACCTTCTCCCACACGAGCTGCTGGAACGCGTAGGAGTCGGGAATGTAGCGCTGACCCATCACGCGGAAGCTCCGCTGGTTGGCTTCGCGGGTCTCGCCACCAGGAGTGGAGTCGGGCACGGCCGCCGCTTCGATCTTGGGCGCGGGAAGCTTGTTGAGTGCTTCGCGCACTCCGGCGATCTTGCCCAGGTCGGCCAGATCGTCGGGGGCCGGGTCTGAAGTGCCGAACACCGTCGAGACGACAGACGCCATGTCATCGACGGTGAGGTCGTCGGCCCTGCCCACGAGGAAACTCGTGGGCTCGTAGATGGCGGCCCAGGCCTGTTTGGTGTCGCCGGTGAGCGACGACGAGATGAGCACGGCCCGCCGGGTCAGACTCATCGCCTCGTTCTCGGAGATGTCAGGGTTGCGGGCATTGATGAAGAAACCGGTGTGGCCGTACCACATCATGGCCGTGAAGTATCTCTCGAGCTTCTCGCTGCGGGTGTAGTGCCCGCGTGGCTTGTACTGGCTGTAGTCCTCGGTGTAGCCGAGAATCGGCGAGGAAGACGTGCCGGCCGCAGCCTCGATGAGCGCCAACTCAGCGTCGACCTCTTCGGCCACGACATCTGGCGCCGTCACCGCGCCTTTCAGCAGCGAATTCGCCACCGAGAAGAAGGCCATGTTGAGGCGGGCATCTTCTTTGACCGCGGCATCGGAGGCCGCATTCCATTGATCGGAGGCCGCTGCGTACAGCGCCTCGGTCATGGCCTCACATTGGTCGAAGAGCGAGACCTCTTCCATGCGCTGCATCAGTGTGTCGAAAAGACCGTGATACGCGTTGAGGAGTGAATCGGTGGTCACCAGCACGGGTAGGCCCTGATAGCGAGCGGTCTCGTACACGTGCCAGAACTTGTAGGGACCATTCACCGGATCCTGCACGGCGGCGACGAAACTCTGACGCGCGAGGACCTGCTTCTGCGTCTCGGTGAGCGGAGCATCACCGAGATTGACGATGGCCGCGAGATCGACCGGTAGCGGGTCGAGGTAGGGAGGCTCGGCGTAGGGGCCGGTCAGCCCACTGCCTGAGTCGCCGGCGGCCGAGGTGAGCGTGGTGGCGTCATCGGCGATCGTCGTCGTGCTGTTGTCTCGCGAGGTCGCCGTCGTCGAGGTGCCGGGTTCCTTCGCACCGCACCCCGTGACGAGCAGACCAACGACGAGAACGATCGCGGTGAACATGACGAACCAGATGGTCGAACCGCGCTTCATCGCACCCCTCCCTGTGAGTCGCCCCGTTTGGACGACCTTTGACCTAGCCTTATGTTTGCCCGCGCCGTGAGCCTCGTCAACAGCCGGTAGTAACGTTTGCGTCACGGTTCTGTCACGTCTTCACCCGGTGAGATTCGAGTGAAGCCAAAGCCGTTCCAGCGGAGCAGAGTCGACGGACCGGCGGCTGTGCTGTCTGAGTCGTCCAGGAGCACGATCAGGTCGCCCCTGAGGTCGCTGGGCATCGGCCCGTCGTAGTCGCCCAGAGAGCCGGAGTCGCAGACGCGAAGGGCAAACGGTGTATCTGAGAGCTCGCTCGTCACCACACGCTCCCGGTACTCGCCTCCGAAGAACGCGAACAGCCCGATATGACGGCCTTCCTCGTCGTCGACGAGCGTGACCACCTCGAGGTAGCCATCGCCGTCGACGTCGCCGAGGCTGGAGTCGACCACCTTCCATTTCTCCCGGCTGTGGTAGACCACGTCGCCATCGGAGATGGTCACGCGGGAGTCGTCGATGAGGATGGACTCGAGGACGCTGTCGTTGTCGAGGTCGGCCGTATAGGTCGTGCCGGGTAAGAGGCGGTCACAGCGGGAGGCCGCTACCCGCTCATCGGTTTCGGGACCGGCACAGCCGGTGACGATCAAAGCGGCGCCACAAACGACAAGGAGCGCGAAGGGGGCGACTCTCTGCAGAAGGCGGGGCATGACGCCCCGGCTCCCTCAGGCAGCCTTGTTCCGGGCGCGGTAGTCCTCGATGGCCGCTTGGAGCCCGTCGGCGGCAAGGTTGGAGCAGTGCATCTTGGCCGGCGGAAGACCCCCCAGGGCTTCGGCGACGGCCTTGTTGGTGATCTCCAATGCCTCGTCGATCTTCTTGCCCTTGGCCATCTCGGTGACCATGCTCGAGGTGGCGACAGCCGCTCCGCAGCCGAGAGTCTGGAACTTGATATCTTCGAGGACTTCGTCCTTGACCTTGATCGTGATACGCATCATGTCGCCGCAGGTGGGGTTGCCGACCTCACCCACGCCATCGGCGTCTTCGATGACGCCCATGTTGCGAGGATTGCGAAAGTGTTCCATGACGAGCTCTGAATACATGGCTAGTCCTTTGCTGGCAGAGCGTCTTTGTTCATCTTGCACACGCAGTTGGCGCACCAGATCGGCGACATCTCGCGAAGTCTGGCCACTATCGGCGGGAACACCTCGATGAAGTGGTCGATGTGCTGGGCGGTGGTGCTCCTACCCAGCGTCACGCGCAGCGACCCGTGAGCGTGTTCGGCCGGGATGCCAAGCCCAAGCAGTACGTGGCTGGGTTCGAGCGAGCCTGTGGTGCACGCCGAGCCCGATGACACGCAGATGCCCTCCATGTCGAGCATCAGGATCATCGACTCACCTTCGATGCCGTCGAGTCTGACGTTCAGGTTGTTGGGCAGCCTATGCTCCATGTCGCCGTTGACGTAGATGGCCTCGATGTTTTCGCTCAGCCCCTTCCAGAGGCGGTCGCGAAGCTCGGTCTCGCGCGCGGCGTCTTCAGCCATGCGGGTGCGGGCCAACTCGAACGCCTTGGCCATGCCGATGACGCCCGGCACGTTCGTAGTGCCGGCCCGGCGGCCACGCTCCTGGCCTCCGCCGTGGAGCAGAGGAGTGATGCGCGTACGCTTGCGGAGGTACATCAGCCCGACGCCTTTGGGGCCGTAGAGCTTGTGGGCACTGACGGAGAGCATGTCGACGCCGAGTTCTGTGACGTCGAGCGGGAGCTTGCCGGCCGTCTGCACCGCGTCGGTGTGGAACAGAACCCCGGCCTCGCGGGTGATCTTGCCGATCGCGGCTATCGGCTGGATGGTGCCGACCTCGTTGTTGGCATGCATGATCGACACCAGGATCGTGTCGGGCCGGATAGCCCGCCGCACGTCCTCGGGGTCGATGAGACCCGCTGAATCGACCGGCACGCGGGTGATCTCGTAGCCCCGCTTCTCAAGGTACTCCATGCTCTCGAGCACCGCGTGGTGTTCGATGGTGGAGGTGATGAGATGCCGGCCCTTCTTCTGCTGCGCGTCGGCTGTGCCCAGGATGGCCCAGTTATCGGCCTCGGTGCCACCGCTCGTGAAGTAGATCTCGTCGGGTTCGGCCCCCAATGACCCGGCTATGCTCTGCCGGGCCTGCTGCACGGCGGCGGCCGAGGTGAGGCCGAGAGAGTAGACGGTGGAGGGGTTGCCGAACTGCTCGCTATGCCATGGCAGCATGGCGGAGACGACCTCCGGGTCTGCCGGAGTCGTCGAGGCATGGTCCAGATAGATCACGTCAGCCACTTCGACCTGCCTTTGCAGCCTCCTAGGAGGTCTCCGTGGCGGATTCCCCCTGGTCGGGGGCGGTCAAGCAGACCGCCCAATCAGGGCACATGTCTTCGCACAGGCCGCATGAGGTGCACTTTTCGGGAAACTTCAGCACGGGTGTGCTGTCGTCGAGTTCCGCGAGCGCTCCTTCGGGGCAGAAATGAGTGCATATGCCGCACTGCTTGCAGCGCTTGAGGTCGAAGACCGGCAGCTTTCGGACCTTCTTGATTGTTGTCTCCTCGGTTTTCACGGGAAGCATTGTATCTCAGGAGTGCATTCGCGGCACGCCATACCACGCCAATGCAGCGCGGAGCCAACCGTGCCTTCTGCGCAGGCGCGTTTTCACGGAGTGCCTGAACTCCTCGGCGAGATCGAGGTCCTGGTGTCTGGCTCCCCGGCCGCCGAAGAGGATGGCCTCGGTGCGCTCCACGAGCCCCGGCTCGGCCTGCAGGCCGACGTGTCTCCTGATGCCCTCCACGACCTCGTCAAGCGTCTGGCCCGGGCTCACGGGCGCGCCGAAATCGCGCAGATCTGTGTGTAGCAGCCCGAGCGACGTTTGCAGCCGTTTCTCGTACGGACCGCGATGGAGCCCACGACGTCGCCACGACGAGCGGGCGAAGGGCCAGCTGGCGACGATCACGATCACGCCGAGAACCCAAGGCAGCCACGTGGCTTCGCCCAGCCATGAGGCGCCATGCGAGTGTGACGCCGGTTCGGTGGTGGAAGGGGTGTCGTTCGGGTCGCGCGGCGGTGTGGTGTCAGGCGGAGTGTTGTCCGGCAACGGCGATCCCACGAAGGGGTTCACAAAGTTGGGCGATGTGGAAGAAGCTCCGGTGACCGGCATGTTGCGACCCGGGGTGGGATCGAAGCTCACCCACCCGATCGTGGGAAAGAAGACCTCCACCCAGGCATGTGCGTTGTTGGTCGTTACCTGGTAGACGCCTCTTCTCACTTCCTGACCGGCCGTGAAGCCGACCGCGACTCGGGCCGGGATGCTGTTGTAGCG
>JAKAHF010000020.1 GCA_021815245.1 Actinomycetes bacterium | reverse complement strand
CGAAGGCCTGCCTCTTGACGGCTATCTCCGCATCCCAATGGAAACCCTCGATCTGCTGGCGAGTCAGCCCCACCAGGGAGTCGCCGTGCTTGAGCGCGTGGTCGACGAACGTGAGCGGGTGATCGCGCGCCAGGGTCGCCAGCCACAGAGACATCTTCGCGAGGTCCACAGCAACCGGGTTGCGGTCGACACCGTAGAGGCAGCGTTGGGCGATGATGCGCCGGGCGAAGACCAACTCGTCCTCGTCGGCCGGTATGGCCGGTTTCTCGCCGTGAGACTCCCAGGCCTCAATGAGTGCGTCCGCGAGCTGCCGGCAGCTCTCCACCAGGAAGGCGCCCGATCCCATGGCTGGATCGCAGACCTTGAGGTCCAGTATCTGTACCGGCTTGGGTGGCTCGCCGTTCTCGCCCTTGAGCTGTGCGAGCACCGGCTCCAGCGTGTCTCGCACAATCGGGCCGGTGAGGGCCCGGGGCGTGTAGTGCGACCCAGAGCGACGGCGCTCCTCGCTCGGCTGCAGCACCATCGAGCCAGGAGGAACGATGTCGGGCGTGGCATCCTGGTCCACCAGCGACTCGAGCGCAGCGTGGAGTTCGTCCACTGTGACGGCCGGCGTCATGGCCTGCTTGACACTGGGCGCAAGCTTGCGATCGGTCCGCTCCACAAACCACTTCTCGCGCTTATCGGAGGCAACAGTCAGCAGTTCCTCCAGATCGATCGTGATAGGGGCGCCCAGCCGCTTGGCGGGCCGGATGGCAAGGGATCGACCATGTGCGGTCTCGAGCCTGAAGCCCATCATGGTCTCGTAGACTGAGCCAATCTGCTCCACGTCGAGTGCGCGGTAGGAGATTCGCTCTCCGTCGAGCACCAGCAACTTCTCCAGCGCTCGGAACACCGTCCCGTCCGGAACGAGCGGCGGATTGATGCGCTCATGAATCTGGCGGGCTCCAGCCGTGACCCGTCCCTCGAGAAATGGGAACCGATCGGGATCAAAGAGCACGCCGTGCCGTTCAGGCAGGTGCATGCCCTCGGCCCGCGCGCCGTCGTGCACCATGCGGAAGAGCGTGAGCAGTTGCGCCCAAGCGCCGAAGCGCTGGTCCATCGTGTCCGGGTAGAGGGCAGCGTCCTTGCGCAAACGGTCGTGAAGACCGGCGATGGAGTAGTGATTGACGAAGGTCTCGTCACCCGGGAGCATATCCCGCTCCTCGGCGTACAGCAGAAAGACCAGGCGCAGGAGCACCGTGAGCAGAGCGTGGTAGACCTCGTCAGGCCGCTCCCTCAGTTGATGCCGCAGCAGTTCGCCCTTGGTGGCGTCGTCCGCCGCCTGGAAGCCTCGCAGAAGCTCATAGAGCGCATGCAGAACCTGCTCGGCCAGCCGTTCGCTCACCTCGTTCTGGTACTTGCGGCTGTCTTCGAGCAGAGCGGTCAGGCGCTCCTGCCGAGGAAGAGCGAGCAGGCGTCTCTCGGACAGGATCAGGCGCATGGCCGTGCAGATAGGGCGTCCGGCCGTGGTCAGCATGTCGCGAACCTTGAAGTCGGCCCAGCCGGAGCTCTCACCTCGGGGCGCTGCGATGAGTCGCAAGATAGTGCCGTTGAAGATCAGGCCGGCAAGAACGCCCGTCTGCCTGAGCAGGCGCTCCATGCGGCCGTGCTCAGAGGCCTCCAGACGTGTCGAGCCCTTGGTCGCCGCGTCGATGTCTTCGCCGGGTCCAAGAACCCGCACGAGGAGTTGCCAGACGGATTCTCCCGGCTTAGGATCGGGCTCCCGTACGGCGAAATCGGCGCGCAGCGTCTCGCCGTACTCCGGCAGGACGACCTCGAGTTCCGCGGGCATTGGGTTCTCCGCTGTTCCCGCGTAGAACCTCGCGGAAGAACCCCAGCCAAGCACTTGGCGGGCGAACGTCTCGAAATCCGGGACGTATTGCTCGGCCTCTTCGGTCGTCCCCTTGACACGTTCCGCGACGCACTCCTTGAGCAGCAATTGCCCCTGGATGTCGCGCCGATCAAGAATCGCATTGGCTTTGGCCAGCGCGGTCGCCGAGACCACGAGGCCGGTGGGCTGCACGAAGCCCAGCCACTCAAGGTGGGCCAGCGTTTCCGGGGAAAGTTTCGCCTTGGCCATCAGTTCGACTCCGGCCAGAGGTAGACGAGACCGATGGGCTCGATGCGCTTAGCCCTTACCTCGTAGAAGTCGCGGATGCGCTTGGGCTCACGCTCGATGTCGCGCTCGAACTGCTCCAAGCGTATGCGCCACCAACGCGCGTCGGCCTCGAGTTGGCGCCTCTCCTCTTCGGCGGCGTGCTCGAGGTCGAGTCCCAGATCGAGCGCCAACTGATGCGGCGTCTCCCGGTAGCGGGCAAGCTGGTCGGAAACCCGCTTACGTTGCCGCTCGAGCAACTCACGAAGGCGCTTCTCCTCCTCTTCCCCCCGCTGCCTCAGTTCGGCGACGGCGACGCCGGCCAACTCCTCGGCTCGTCCTATCAAGTGCGGCAGAAGCTCTTGTACGTCTCGAGAGGCGGTATCCAGCAGCCTGTGGCGAATCGCCTCATCCGGCTCGCGCCGTGTTCGATCTCCCAGGGTGGCTTTCATCAACTCCCGGGTTCGAGATTCGACCGTGCGCCCGTACTGCTTGAGGCCTTGAGTGCGCTGTGACGGTTCGATCCACCGTGCGGTCAGCGAGACAACCTCTTCGTGAAGCCGCTCCGCCCCCTGTCCGTAGAGTGACAGCCGGCCCAGCAGGACGACCCGCGGAATGGAGTCAGCCGCCTGCACGAGACACGCCCGCGACAAATCGTGGTAGACGAAGCCTTGGGAGCGAAAGCGAGCGAGCAGGCGCTGGGCCACTCGCTGTTCCAGATGCAGGTGAACGACATCGTCCGTGAGTACGCCGGCGTCCTCGAAAACTACCGGGCGTATGGGCGCCTCTCGCCGCCAGTCCGCGAGCTTTTGATCGCGCTTGCGGGGAGCGCGCAGGGTGTCGAGCGTAGCCGCCCACGTCGGATCGGCGTGCTCCTTGCGGTCGAGCGCAGGAAATGTCCAGACTGCCCGGTCTTCCTCGTCGCGGCCGCTCGAAAGCGATTCGGCCCCGAGAAGCTCCAGGGAACAGGAGAGCGCGTCGCGGAAGGCGTTCTCCTCGAAGTCCGTCCAGGCCCGGGACTTCTCGAGCAGCGTGCGGCACTGATCGATCTGCTGCTTGAGATCCTCCTGGCGCTCCCGTGCCTCCTCGAGCTCCTCATCCGCGATCTTCTTGCGTCCCTCATCGATGTCCAACTCGGCCAACTGCCGGGCCAGTTCCTCGGCCTCGCTGTGGCGGATGCCGTACTTGATGAGGCGCCGCTCTACCTCGTCGTCGATCACCTTGGAGAGGCTCCCCAGTTCCCGCTTGATCTTCTCGGTCTTACGCACGAGGACCTCGAGCACGTGATCCTCGGCCCGCTGCGGCAGCACGAAGTAGTGACAACGCACCTCTGCGGCCGGCTGCAGCTTGCGGTCGATGCGACCGTTGCGCTGCTCGATGCGCCCGGGGTTCCAGGGCAGATCGAAGTGGAACAGGTCGGCGCAGTGCGCCTGGAAGTTCAGACCTTCGCGGGCGGCGTCGGTGGCGATGAGAATGCGTAGCGGATCTTTGGCCGGGTCGGCGTTGAAGCGACGCTGTAGCTCCTTGCGGCGGGGGCCGCTCGTGAGACCGTCGATGACCTCGATGCGCTCCTCGGACTGGCTGGTGCCTTCGATGGCCCGTTCGAGCATCTCGCGCAAGTAGCGCTTGGTCCCTTCGCGGTTCTCGGTGAAGATGAGCACGCGGCGTTCGTTCCAGGTGGGCGCCTGACCGTGCACCCGTTTCCCAAGCGGTGGGAGGCCGGCACACATGTTCTGCCGAATCCAATCGACGAGGCAGGTGATCTTGGCGTCGGGCTGCCAGCGGGCGCGTTCGGCGATGTCTTGCATGCGATCGAGAAGCGTTTGCTCCTCTCGCCAGATGGCCGCCGCCTGGGCATCGCGTGACGTTGCCGCCTCGAGCGCCTCGGTGGCCGCTACGACCTGGGCTACCTCCTCGGCCTCGAGTTCTTCGCCCGGCAGTTCGGCACGGTCGTCATCGGCGTCGATGGCGGAGGCGAACAGACCGACTTCTTCTTCGCCGAGCGCGGCCGCGGATGTCCCACCGGCGCCCTTCTCCCACTGACGTCGCACCGTGTCCCGGTGCACCTTGAGCGTGCGGGCGAACGCCTCGACCGACGACAGCAGGCGCTGCTGCAGGCCAACGACTAGGAGTCCGGCCGCCGCTTGGGTCCGCCCGGAGGTGCCAGCGAAGCGCCTCTCGCGCAGCGTCCGGTACTCGTCCAGCAGATTCGAGAGAACGACCTCAGGAGCGTCGTCGGGCAGATTCGCGATGATCTCGGGCACGACCAGGCGCTTGGGAAAGCCGCCTTGGATCTCGCGGATGTCGTCTTTGAGCCGCCGCACCATGACGTCCTCGAGGTCCTTCTTGCCGCGCACCTTCACCCCACGGGTGAACCGGTAGGGGTCGAGCAGCTCGAGTAGCGTGGAGAAGCTGTTTGAGTGACCGTTGTGCGGCGTGGCCGACAGGAAGAGCCGGTGCTCGAAGCGGGGAGCCAAGTCGCGGACGGCCCGGGTGAACTTGGTCTCGATGCCATAGTGCCCCCCGCTCGACGGAGCGGCGTGGTGCGCCTCGTCGATGATGAGCAGGCTGCCCGGAAGCATGTCACCCAGCCACTCACGCAGAAGATCGGCGTAGGTCGAATCAATGAGGAGATTGTGCGATACGAGGAACCGGCTGTGCGTGCGCCAGGGATTCACGCCGAAGCCGCGCTCCTGCCGCATACGGGCGACGTACGCACGGTCAAGAATCTCGAAGACCAGGCCGAAACGCTCCTCCAGCTCGCCCTTCCATTGCTCAAGCACCGACGCGGGGGCGGCGACCACAATGTGCTTAGCCTTCTTGCGCAGAAGCAGTTCACGGGCGATCAGCCCCGCCTCGATGGTCTTGCCAAGACCGGTATCGTCGGCGATGAAAAGGTTCACCCGGGGTAGCCGGAGCGCCTTGCGAAGTGGCTCCATCTGGTAGGCGTCGATCTTGATGCCGGCCCGGAACGGCGACTGGAAAAGGTTGGGATCGGTGGCGGTAACCGAGCTCCACCGCAGCGTGTTGAGAAAGGCCGCGAAACGACGGGGGTCGTCGAAGCCCTTGGAGGCGAGATCGCTCCACCCCTCCTCCTTGAGGATGAGGCGGTCGGGCTCGTAGTCCCAGTAGACCTGGAGAGTCTGACCCTGCGCATCGTCATCAGCACAGGCGAGGCTCACGACTGGCGACTGGCTGGGCTCGGGAGCCGCTTTGACCTCTTCGACCAACCAGCGCCGCGAACGCACGAGAACCAGCTCGCCCACTTCAGGAGCGTGCTCGGGTAGGTACCGGTTTCCCCCCAGGAGAGTCAAGACAATTACGCTCCAGGAGCTTCAGGCTCCGCAGGCAGACCAGCCAGAACCAGAGTGACTTGTTCACCATGGTACAACGTCGGACCGATGGCGGGAACCAAACCTGCGAGGAAGTGCACTTCGCCGAGTCGTACGTCGTACGATCGCCAGAGCCCACTTGGACTATGTATCTTCGGCTCCCTCTGGTGAACTTGGTGGACATCCGAACTCATGCCTGCAAAGCCGCGTCTTCAACCCTGACCCACATGCACACGGATCGTATTTGCCGCTTGGCTTTGCCACTCCCCAGTAGTCCAGTTCGGCGAGCTCATATATCCGACATGTAAGTGAGACATCTCGGCAGAGGACCTCCAAGCGACGCAGGTCACTGTCTAGCCGATCAAGGCCCCACGAGGAGCACTCGAAGATGACCCGGGGCAACTCGGACCCCTTGATTTCCTCACCCCATTTGCCTACAGCCCGTTTGTTGAGTAGCACGCGCAATTGACGCGGGCGTTTCTGGCCGTACCCAGGACGATCTTCCCTGACCCCGACCTCTTCCCAGAAGCATTCCGCGGAGCCGAAACTCGGATGGACCGCATCACATAGAACTTCATACCGCTCACTCAGTCCGACTTGCCCGAAACGTTTCTCACTCTTCTTGATGAAAGTCAGAACATTCTTCCTCTGCAACCGAGGCGCCACCTCCAAGAAGGACTGGATCCTGGTCGACCACATGCCGTCGAGCACGAGTTGAAAAAGCCCCGTCCGCATCGCAAGGGCATCATCGAGCCGCGCAGGTACCGTTGATCGGGCTTCAGACCACTGGTCAGCAATCGCACCGGTCTCAATAGCGAATGAAGCCGCAGTCTCGACAAGGGACCTGGCCGCAGAAGCGGCCAAGGAGATGTTCCAAGTGGATAGCGAATGAATCAGCCCCTCCGCCAATTGGTCGGCCCGCCATCCTCGGGTGAGACAGAAACCGGCCAGGGCAGAATGAAGATCGAAGAATATCTGGGGCAGTGCTGTCTCGACGCGTTTGGCACTAAGGAACTGATACGGTTGCCCGAATATGGTGGGGCGCTGATTCTGGTAGAAACACGAGTTGGATGGCAGTGAGGACGTCCAGCGGTGAAGGCGGTCGAGAGACGTCTCGAGCTTCGAGCAAGCGTCGAGAGGAACTAACCCATCTAGACGCGCCGCAAGATTCGCACGCAAGACCATAACTCCTTGCCCGGGGCCTGAGCCGAGAAGATTTATACACCTTGCGCCACCTTAATGTCAGTCGTGTACGTGCCAACGCATGTGACGCAATCAATCAGCGCCTGGAGCCATGGTGCGGACGGCAGCCCCGCCGATCACCGACCAGCGATGGTGTGAGCCGAGCGTCCGCAGGCGGGAACGTTCACCATGCAGACATAGTGTCGGTGCCCGGAATCGGCCAGCTACGCGATAGCTCAGACAAGAGCAACACCGAAGAACTCGGCGACCAGCGGGTTGCCGCGAAAGAAGAGATGCGCCAGGCGGAAGAACTCGTTCGGGTCAAGGCGACTATCCACCCTAAACAGCTTCACTCTTAGCCCACCCGAGAATCGGTCAATCTTCGAGTCAAACCGAGACTGCCATTCCTCAGCCGTGTAGAGTCTCACGGCACCATCAGCGTGAATGACCGCACCTGATTGGCCGTCGATGACGGCATGCAGATAGCGCTCCGCGGCGAATCTTTCAGACCCCTCGAACACTAGCATCGGTCGAGCGTGGATCTCCTCGATCTCCATCACCACTTCGTCATCCCGCGCGTATCTATAGAACTCGGTCCGGTGGACCTGTTCCAGCGTCTTCATCTGCTCGCTTGCGCCGTGCACGGTAACCCCGTATGGCTGGTCCAACAAGCTGCCCGCGAACGGCGGTCCATACCAATAGTCAAACTCATTGAACTCCTGGCCACCGTCTCCGAGAGCCGTCCGATCCCAGTCAATCCGCAGCCGAAACGGCTTGCCATGTTGCTCGGCAAGGCGGGCGAACTCCGCTAGAAACTCGGAATTCAGTGTGTTCAGCCAGTTGAAGGATCGACGGAAGAGAGAATCCGGGACCAGCAGGCCTGACCGGTAGCCAATCAGGCCGTTGGCGGAAATGGCCGGTTCATGAATCGACACCAGCCCGTCTGAATCAGTCAGGTTCTCCAACTCCGGGTGAATCGAGACGACTAGACCCGGGAGGTGCAGATACGCCGTCGTTCTGTCGGCCTCGAGCTCCGGTCTGGGTTCGGGCAGCGAGCGAGCGTAGCCGAGGAAGGGTTCCACGATGTCTTGCATGCGCTCTCGCAAATGCTGGCCGTACTCAGAACGGAACTGCCCCAGCTCCGCCTCAGTCTCCGGCATCCTGGTCTCGACTTCAAGCGCGAAGCGGTCGTCGCCAAGACGCACGACCGTTGCCCGAGATGCCCACCCAAGCGGACGCGTGGCATCGTGCGAGGTCAACATAGGGAGTCGCAGTCCAGCGTTAATCTGAGCCGCAGCTTCCTCCAGTGCCCCACGAGTGAATCTGGTGTACTTCTTCGTTACGTCCGTCGTGGCGATTCGCGCCGTTACTGTCCGCATCTCTGGTCTCCAGACTGGCTCTGATGCGCGAGCATCCCCGCTCCAAATGCAGCCGAGAAGAGACTTGCTTTACCGGCCTGCGGAGTGAACATGGTGTCGTTTCTACGCTACCACGGAGGCCGGACATGATTTCGCAGACAGTCGACTTCCCAGTCGGAGACCTCGTTGGTTGGGAACGCGCCCTCTACGCCTTCCTGGTCGAGAAGCAGCGCCGCTCAGGATCTGACCGCACCGTCCAGGGCTACTCCAGCATGCTTCAGGACTTCTTCGGCCGGGTCGGCAAGGCTCCGGACAAGGTCACGGTACAGGAGGTGTTCGCCTGGGCCCACGGCAAGGGAGTCTCCGGCAAGGAGCCTTCCCCCGTCACCATCGGCGCGCGCATGGCCTGTCTGTCCTCGTTCTACCGGTTCCTGCAGCGGATGGACATCGTGACCAGCAACCCATGCGACAAGCTGGAGCGGCCGAGGACCTCCACCCCGCCCGCTCGGGGTCTGTCGGCCGATGAGGTCCGTCGGCTGCTCGCGATCATTCCCGGAACACCTCAGGGTTTGCGCGACCGAGCGATCGTCCTCATGCTCGTCCTCACCGGCCGTCGTCGGGCCGAGGTCTTCCGCATGACCGCCGGCGACCTGTCATTCGACAACGGCGTCTGCTTCTACTCCTACCGGGGCAAGGGTGGCAAGACCGGTCGCCGGGAGCTTCCACGTCCGGCCATAGACGCGCTGAGAGCCGCGTTGACGGCTTTCGGGAAGGATCTCGGGGTCATGGCGCCTTCAGAGTCGCTGTGGCCCTCTCGCGCGGCCCTCGACGGACGAGGGCTCACGTCGGGTACCTTCTACGGTCGGTTCCAGCGCTACCTCGCGAAGGCGGGGCTTCCCCCGGCCGGGCTCCATGTCCTTCGGCACACTGCGGCCAAGCTGCGAAGAGACGCCGGCGAGTCGGTGGAGGAGGTGTCGCGATTCTTGGATCATTCCTCGCTGGCGGTGACCACTACCTACCTGCGGCGTCTCGAGGGGCAGGAAGACCTGAGCTGGAGACGGGTGGCCGAGGCAATCGGTCTCTAACGCCAGCCGAGCTTGGCCGAAGAGGAAGTCGGGAGTCACGCGAGAAGAAATGAGTAGCACTGTCGCGGGATACTACGACGATATCGGCGACCGACCCAGCGCCGCCAGTCGATTTTGGGTGGCCGTTGGCCGATACTCTACTCAGCTCATCTGCCACGCGTAGAGGGAGTTACGATGCCGTCCTCATGGGCGGCGTCAGTCTTTCTATACCCATTTCTTCCAGCGTTTCTCGATATTCCGTTTCTCGTGAGGATATCGAATGAGACACGCGGTCCAGAGAGGAAGTCACTCGTCGGTGCTGGACTTCCTCCGACATAGCACGACAACCTAATCCTCGCTATCGATCCAAAGAGGTATTCGGACGTCTGAAGAATCGCACGTACGTCGATCTCAAGCACAAAGCGACAAATCGAACTGGAGATGCCTGAGCTAGAAGCGCCGAGCCAGGAGCAGTTAGTGCAGTTCTATGACAAGCGGAGTATTCGCCGTATTGTTCTTGACCCGGCCGTATTGGACGAAAGGTAGTTCTAGGCTGCCTGGCTAGCCCGCTGGGTTTGGTCGATTGGCGCGGGCTCGGCACAGAGCCTGGCGAAGCAGCCCCACGCCCAGGCGGCGACTGGGAATGGTGGTCCGGCCCCAGAATGGGTCCCAACCGACGCGTCAGGATCTCCACTGACTCAAGGGAGATCCAAGGAATGAAGCAGACCAGATGCACCGAGGCCTACCGAGAGCGATGCGCCACGATCGGTTCTGGGGAGCGGCGAGATCCTCGACCTTCGCTGGGGCGACCTCGATTTGGTCCGCCGGGAATGACGAGGCGCAGGGTTGCCGCAGGCCCCAGCGGATTTCCCTACGCAGTAACATGTATGAGAATCGCCGATTGCACCCCGGCAGTATGTCGAAACCTAGTTGCCGAGGGCTCGCAAGAATCCTAGGGGGAAGGGATGCGAATTCGCGATCTAGTAGCTTGGGGTAGCCACGGACCCTCGGCCTATGACGAGAGCAGCCAGATGGCAAAGGAGGCGCTGGATGGGCTACACGGCATTCAGGGCGACTTCTTCGACCTGGTGAAGAGGAGTCCACTGTCGCGCCGAATTCAAGTGGAGAACAGAGAGCGCTTCAAGCTCGAACTGACGGGTCTGACCGAACCACATATGGCCAGAGAGGGAGCTCTCTTCCTGGAGACTGTCGTGTCCTTCTGGGCTTCCAACTTCAGGAAGATCCAAGAGTATCTTCTAGCCCTCCCAGGGGAGTACATACATGTTGACCAAGGGCAACTTCCCAAAGCCATACGTAAGTACAGCCTCTTCTTCGACGGCCTTCTTGTCTCCGACCAGATGCTAGTAAGTGCCTATGAGCATATTTCGTGCAGTGATCTCTCCCCTGACATATCCGGGCCGCTACGGATGATTCTCCTATCGGCCGGAACCTACTTGGCCAACGAAGACGTGTTTCTTCCCAGGGCAGGAAGACCGAAGGCATTTCTCATTCCTGCTTCGCGATGTCTCGACGCCAACGTGGCGAGGCACTGGCAGAGAGGTTCAGAGACAGTATTTGTCGAGTTCTGCTCGGAACTCATTGGTCGGCAATTCGAATCGCTTCAAGAGTGCCTCGAATACCCTATTCGTAGGCCGCTGCCAGACCGGGTGCTAGAGCCCGGTCTTCTCAAGGCGGTTCTCTCGTATCGCAACGCCGCGGACACTGACGAATACACGGCTTTCTTCAGAGAAGCGATGCAAAAGGAACAGGGACTCGTGATGTCCGAGGCTCTCCCTGCAGTTACCCTGATACAAACTGACGTACTTGCCCGCATAAGCGAGTTCGAACGGTTCTCTGCTGACGCTTACCGGTGGTCTCAGACTTCAGCCATTCCGTATCCCAACGATCTAGAGCTGTATGAGTGGTGGGCCAGAAGCAGCTCCAGACTCGGAGCGAAGACTCTGGGGCTTCCGTACGATGAGAGCAGCTTCCTAATGTTTGCAGGGGAATCCCGAGCATTGGGATTCCTGAAGGAGTTGCCGATCGATGACGTGCTGCAGTTGGCAGGAACGAATTGCGCGCGTCAAATGCGACAGGATCTTCATCTT
>JAKAHF010000634.1 GCA_021815245.1 Actinomycetes bacterium | reverse complement strand
CTCGCCGCTTCGCTCGTATGGCAGGGCGGACGGCCTCAATCAGTTTTGGGGCCAGAAGGTGGTCGGATAGACGGACGTGTCGAACTTGTCCAAACCGGTGAGATCAACCCCTCCGATCTTGTACATCAAATTGAAGATGCTGGCCATGTGGTTGATTGTCGCCGGCGTCCACGTCGTGGCGAAGGAGGCCCGTGTGTCTTGTTTCAGGGCGTCGATCCCAGCCTGATCGGTGATGTTCTGCGTCTTCGCCAGCGCAGGCCACACCGAGTCGTCCGTCTTGAGGATGTTCACCGCCTCCTTGTAGGCGGTCATGAAGTCACGGATTTCCTTGGGATGCTGCACGGAATACTGCACGCTGGTGATCCAAATGCCAAATGGATCATCCTGAGTTAGCCCAAACGCCCCGCTCAAGATGTCGGCCGCGCTGAAGAGGACGCGGCCCTTGCCGGATGCCACGAGCTGCGAACCGAGGTTCGAAAAGGTGAAGATAGCGTCGAAGTCGCCCCGCTGCATCTCGTCTCCCAAGAGCGCGGCGTCCGCCTGCTGCACCGTACTGTCCTTGAAGAAGTCGAATCCGTACTTCTGTTCCATCGCTGCACGGACGGCTTCCACGTCGGCGCCCTGCTCGAAGTAGACGCCGATTCGTTTGCCCTTCAGATCAGCCGGTGATTGGATGGTGGAATTCGTGGGGACGATCATCACGTTGGTGTAGCGGAGCAAAGGACCGACTCCCAACACCTTGAGTCCACGCGCTTCGTTCTGCTGCAAATCCAGCCACGTCCCTGCGGAAATATCTGCCTCGTCCCCCGTCAGCTGGAGGTACTCCTGGGGAGGATTCGTGAAATTCAGGATCTTGATCCTGAACCCATTCTTCACGTCTAGACCTTGTGACTGGATGATCTCGGCCGGAAACAGCTGCGTTCCGAACGGCGCGACGCTGACTCGAACCTCGGGCGATCCGGACAGCGCCGTCGGCGCGCTCGAATTCTTGCTCGCGCTGCCGCTGCAAGCGGCAGCAACCACCACGACAACGGTTAGGAGTACAGCGGCGCGGAACCTCGATGACATAGGTCCTCCTCTTAACCATTGCCCCACCCCGTGAGGCGGCCAGGGTTACGACTCATCTCCCGCCCAAAGGCATCACCTCTTCCGTGATCCCTGCCCGTCGCAGGTAGGAGGCCGCGATCTCGCTCGCTTCCGCGACGAGCTCCCTCTCGTCGATACCGACGAGACGGCGGTCATAAACGACGACCTTCCCCTCCACGACCACGTGAGCAACGTCATGCCCGTGCGCCCGATGGACGATCGTCCAGACCGGGTCTAGCACGGGTTGCAGATGCGGTGAGGACATGTCCACACAGACGAGATCCGCTAGGTAACCCGGCGCGATCCGCCCCAGGGCTGCACCGAGACCCAGGGCCTCGGCGCCACGCACTGTTGCCATTTCCATGGCCGCACGGGGACTAACGGCCCCCGGATTGGATGCGTGGAGGCCCTGCAGGAGGACCTCTTGACGCATCTCCGTGAACATGTCGTCCATCGTGTCGATGCCCATCGCCACGTTGACTCCCCGCTCCAGGAGCGACGGCACAGCGGTGACGCCCTTCGCCAGCTTCATGTGGTTCGAGGGGCAGTGGACGACATGCGTCCGGCTGCGCGCCAGCAGGCCGATCTCCCGAGTTGTGAGGTAGACGCAGTGAACAAGCACCGTGTCGGGCCCCGCGAAGCCGAGCCGGTGCAGCAGTTCGACGGGGCGGTACCCATAGTCGGCGCGGATCCCCTGTACTTCCGCCGAGGTCTCGGCCACGTGCGTGTACAACCGGAGTCCGTGCCTGTCAGCAAAGCGGCGGGCCTGGGTGTACACCTCCGGCGGAGCCTGGCGGAACGACACCGGGGCGACGAACAAACGATCTCTTGGCACAACGCCATCTAGGAGATCCCGGATAGCCGAGAAGGCACGCTGAGGGGACTCGCAGATCGGACGGTACGGTCGGGTCATGATCCCCCGGGCCATGAACCATCGGATGCCGGTTGCGGCGTAGCCCTCCACCGACGCCTCCGCGAGACCCGGTTCGTGGAATGGATAGACGTGGTCCACTACCGACGTCACGCCCGAGCGCAGCAGCTTTGCCGTGGCCAGTGCGGCCCCGACTCGGTACTCGTCGGGCCCCGCCTTTCTGCTGAGCTCCCAGAAGACCCTGAGGATCTGGTCCAGCTTGAGGCCCTCTCCGATGCGGGAACCGGGGTTCAGGTCCCGGAGATGGTCGTGCAGATCGTGCATTCCCGGCATGACCACCATGCCCCTCGCATCGATTGTCCGCCGGGCCTCTTGCGCCGGTCCACCGACCGCCGAGATGCGGCCGCCGTCGACGTACACGTCCGCCGGCAGAATGCGCGCTTCGGCGTCCTGGGTGATGACAGTGCCGCCGGCGATCCGAAGATCTACCACCAGCCCTCCTCTCCCGCGCGGCGAAGCCCCTCCAGTCCGACGTCGGCCAGGCCCCAATCCAGCAACGTGCGGCCGGCGGCGCGCCAGTCACGTTTGGTCACTGCCGAGGCAAGCGCAATCAATCCGTCGATGAGCGGAGTTTCGACGCCGATCTCATCGCCGATGGAGGACGCCAGGACGAGCGCGTAGGGCACGTCCTCGGTGAGGTATCGACTCTGCAGCGCAGCGGGGCCGCACGGA
>JAKAHF010000633.1 GCA_021815245.1 Actinomycetes bacterium | reverse complement strand
GCGCCTGCGGCCCCCCGCACCGTCCCGGGGCGCGTGACGCGCCCCGGTAGCGACGTTGTCGATCTCTACTTCACGACCAACTCCACCACCTGGCTCGCCCAGAGGTTACTCATGGTCAGCTGCTCCGCAGTCGGAGTCACGAAGGCGACACGTAGCGGGCCGTTGTTGGTGCCGAAGGGCTTGCCGGAGTTCGAGTAGGCCAGGATCATCGTCATCGGACCTGTGATGGTCTCCTTGGTCTCTCCGGTGGTCGGATCGAGGTAGGTGACGATGCCGTTCACCTGGTCGGCGGTGTAGCTCATCTTGTAGCCGTCGGCCGCAATGGCGTCGACCGCGGTGCCGCCGCCCACGAGAGCTATGAGATCCTTGATAGCGACACCTTTGTAGGTCTTGGGAGCCTGCAGGGTGCCGGACTTGTTCTTGGTGCCTCCGTAGCCCTCGGTAGCGGTCATGGCCTGAAGCTCAGCCATGGTGAATTCCATGGTGCCACTCGGTCCGGTGACCTTGAGGATGTCGCCGGTGCGGTAGTACACCTGGGTCAGGATCTCGCAGGCTTCAGCACGAGTGGCGTTCGCCTTCAGATCCCAGGTGGCGAGGTCTTTGATGTTGCCGAGAAGGCCGATGTACTCGGCCATCATGATGTTGGTGCCGTGATTGGGGTCGGAGTAGTCGAGCACGCCGGTCCAATCGGCCGGCACCGAGACATCCTCGAGCACGTCGCGCAGCGACCGCACAGCGATGGTGATGACCTGCTGCCGGGTGACGAGATCGGTGAAGCCGAAACTGCCATTCGTGTAGCCGTTGATGATGTGGTTGGCAGAAGCCACGGCCACATAACTACCCGGGTAGAGTGGATTGTTGACCGGGTCGTACGGCGACGGCGTGTCGCTAAAGGTCGACACGTCGGCGGCGGTGACCGAGTAGCCAAGCGCCAGTACGGCCATCTTCGCGAATTGCTGGCGCTGCAGATTGTTGTCGGGCCTGAAGGTGTTGTCGGCGTAGCCACCGGCGAACCCATGCGACGTCATGTAGACGATGGCGCCTTCGTAGTCGTTGCCGTCGATGTCGGTCAAGTCGGCGGCCACGACGTAGCCGGCCACGCCAAGAACCAGCATGGCCGCAAGTAGCACCAGTAGTATGACCCGCGTCTTCTTCAAGTTAGCTCCTTCCCTCTGGTTTCTCTCAGGTGCCCGCGCGCCGGACACTATTTCACCCGTAGCTCGACGACCATGCGCGCCCATTCACTGCCGTCGGTCACCTGGTTCTGCTCGGGACTGACGAATGCGATGCGAAGCGGTCCTTCTTCACCGCCGATGGACCCACCGTTCTTGGAGTAGGCGAGAATGACCGTCACCGTGATGCCCTCGATGCTCTCGCCGGTCGCCGGATCGTACGTCGCCTTCTTGGCACCCGGGATGACGTTCGAGCTATAACCATCGGAGGCGATGACCGTGACCGAACTCCCGCCGCCGACCAGCTTCACAAGCGAGCTGATCGAGGGACCCTTCCAGGCCGCGGGAGCGGTGATGTTGCCCATCTGGTTCTTCCAGCCTCCATAGCCCGACACAGCCGGCAGAGCCCTGAGCTCGGCCATCGTGAAAGTCTTGGTGCCGGAGGGGCCTTTGAGCGTCAATACGACAGGACCGGCATCGCCCGTCGTGGTTGTCGCCGCGATCGTCGTGGTCGTCGGTTTGGCCGTTGTGACAGTGACCTTGGCTGTAGTAGTGGTCGCCTTCGCTGTCGTCGTGGTCGATGGCATGGTAGTCGTCGTGACAGAGACGCTCGTCGTGGTCGAGACCGCCTCAGTAGAGGGCGATCCTTCGGTCGAGACCGACGAGGCGGCAGCGGTGGTCTGTGGTGCCTGGGTAGTGGCGTCCGCTGCGATGGTGGTCGACACATCGGCCGCGACAACCGTGGAGCTGGTCTCGCTTCCCGAAGATCCACCGCCGCAGGCAGCCAGGCCCAGCGCCAGAACGACGACAAGCGCGATCAGAACAGACCAACTCAACACGACACTCCGTTTCACAGAACGCATCCTTCTTCGCCCCTCCCGTTCCACGGTCGTTATGTATGGTTTAGACTACGCCAACCAAAGAAAAGGCCGTTATGTAGGCCCTAGATAACGACAGTCTCACAAACCCGAGCGCGAGTCAAGAGGCTCCAGAACGCGCGTTCAGGTGCGGCAGACGCTCTCCACTCGCAGCAGTTCCTGCAGAGCCCGTTCGCCGACTTCCAGCTGTTCGGCGGTGGGTTCGCTCGTGGTCAGCGCCTTCTGAATAGCCCTCCCAGGAGAGAGCATCACGCGCGAAAGCAGATGATCGCCGTGGCGACTCGCCCAGCGCAGAGCTTCGAGGGCCAGTCCGAGACTGGCCATGCCGGCCACAGCCGACGCCGCCGGCGTCTTGACGCCCTTGCGGCCACGGGCCAGCAGGTTGGTGGCGATGGTCGCGAGCAGATAGGGCCCAACCAGATTTGTGCCGCAGCGATCGTGCTCCTTGGTGGCCGCGGCCGAATCGCCGGTCACGACGCAGGCCTCTGCTTCAGCCCGAGAGGCTCCCCGACTGGTGGCGGCTTGCAGCGCCGCCTCGCGCCCGCCGATGACCTTGTGCTCGGCCCCGTGATAGCCAGAGATGGCCGACCCTTTGAGAGCCAAGACCGCCGGGAGAAAGCTGGCGAGGGCGGTGCCGACC
>JAKAHF010000632.1 GCA_021815245.1 Actinomycetes bacterium | reverse complement strand
CGCTCCGGTGTCGGTGCTGGCCATGTACGCCAGCCGCAACTGCTGCTGGCGCTTCTCCACCACCGACAGGTTCTCTTCCATGGCCAACTGAATAGATTTGAGTTCCACGCGGTGGCGCGACTCCGCCGGCATCGACCTGAGCGGTTCTGAGGGCGACCATCGAGCGGAAGTCGGGATGCACGCGCTCGATCGCTTCGAGACCCACGAGTTCCTCAGGGGAGTTGGCCCCGAGCAATCGGGCCGCGGCGAGGTTGGCGAACCGGTACTTACCGCCGGACTGCACCAAGATGGCGTCGGGGCTCAGGTTGACGAGACTCTGATATCGTTCCTGGCTCTCCTGCAGGGCGGTCTCGGCCGCCTTTCTCTCGGTGATGTCTTCGAGGAATACGATGACGGCCGGTTCTCCCTGCCATTCGATAGCCGACGCCGTGCTGCGAACGATTTTTACGTCGCCGCTCTTTGTGAACAGTCGCACCTCTCTCCGAGGGTTGGGAGCCCCACGCTCTATCATGGGGGCCACGGCGTTGACCACAGCGGCGCGGTCGTCCGGATGCACACCATCGCCGAATCCGATCTCGGCCAACTCCTCGACCGTGTAGCCAAGCATCTCGGCGATCTGTGCATTGTGGTAGAGCAACTTGCCCGGCGCGACGACGATGATTCCCTCGTGGATGTTGTCGACCACGGTGCGGTACTTGGCTTCGCTCTCGCGGAGGCTCTCCGCGGCGCGCCGCGCCTCGGTGATGTCGCGGGTCACGCCGACGAATCCGATCCAGCGGCCTGATGCATCGTAGAGCGCCGAGGCTCGGTGCTCGGTCCAGACTCGAGACCCGTTCTTGCAGGGCTGTTCTAGGGCGCGACGGAATTCGGGAACGGGCTGTCCGCTGCGGGCCTGTGCGACGGCGGTCGCCAGGGCCGTCTCCGCAGCCGCTGCCGATTCCGGCGTCAGGGCCGACGAGACCCGCTGTCCGAGGAGTTCTCGCGGGGTATATCCGCGCAACCTCTCTACCGACGGGCTCACGTAGGTGAAGAAGCCCTCGGTGTCGGTCGTCCAGAAGACGTCACTCGCGCTCTCCGTCAGCAGGCGATAGCGCTCCTCGCTCTCGCGCAGAGCCGTCTCGGCCTGCTTGCGGCGCAAGGCCGAAGCGACCAGGAAGCTGAAGTCCTTGAGCATGTCCAGCGGCGGGTCGGTTTTGCCCTTGCCCATGGCGACGACCGACATGCCGTAGAGTCCGCCCTCGAGAAGGTACGCGACGCCTATGAAGTGATCGATCCTGAGAAAGGCTTCGACCGCTGATCCGAGCGCCCTGGGGGCGGCTCCAAAACTGGCTTCGTTGAGGGTCTTGCTCACGCGGACGATGTCCTCGCTGACTCCGCGCAGCAGATCGTCGGTGAGGACGGATTGCATGCCGACGACCTGACGCCCGAGCATCGAGGTGACCCTCTCGATGAAGCGGCGCTCAAGGTCGAAATCAACTACGGTCAGAGTGCGCTGAGCAGGATCGTGCTCGACAAAGACCGCGCCCACACCACCGGTGATGTCCATGAGTTGGCGGAGGATGAAGGCCTCGAGGTTCTCTTTCGACGGAAGGAGCGACAGTTCGGCCGAGAAGCGCTTGAGTCGCAGTTCGGCCTGTTCGTGCCGTAGCGCCTCTCGCTCAGCTTGCTTGCGCTGCGATACGTCGCGGGCTATGGCCAGGACGACAGGGGCGCGACCCTCAGGGGACAGCAGAGAGACGCTGACCTCGAGATCGACCGTCTCTCCGTTCTTGCGCTCGAGCCGGAGATCGTGCCGGCTCCTCAGAGTTCCGTGCATCTCGAGCTCGCCCAACAACGTACGGGCCAAAGCCCTGTCGTCGTCGACGAGCAGAGAGAAAAGGCTGAGCGAAGCGATCTCGTGGCGCCTGTAGCCCAGAAGTTCCAGCCACGTTTGATTGGCGTCGAGCATTCGCCCGTGAAAGTCGTGCACATACACACAATCGGGTGAATCGAGAAGCGCCGGGCAGTGTGCCCGGATGATGCCGGTGTCGCTCAGTAGCCGCTCGACGGTCTTTCCTGCCTTGCAAATATGTTCTTCATAGTGCGACCGAAACGGCCCGTAGTATCCCACAGAGAGGCCAAAGACGCAGCACGGTTTGCTGCTCCGGTAGCGCGACCACCCGAACCTGCACAAGTGGTTGTCGCCCTGACGCGGAGCTCTCGTCTCCGGCGCCCTTCACTCCTGCGTCGCAGCGCCCTCCTCCGGGTAGTTGTATCCCAGGCTCGGCCCTGTGGTGATGAACATGAAAGGCCTGTCCACCCGGTGAACGATCAGCGGGCAGTGGGGCATGCCGGCCGGGGCGAAGACCGCGCAGGTGCGCGTGATCGTATGCTTCTCGCCGCCCAGCCACAGCTCCACTTCGCCGCCCAGGTCGAACTCGTCGTCGGGATTCGTGCCCAAGAAGATCAGGTATTCATCGAAGGGGTGCGTGTGCGACTCGAGCAGGCGCGGCTGCGAGCCGGGGCGGCGGATCATGCAGGTCTCGAGGTAGTAGGCCCCGGGCACCCGGCCATCGACCTCGTTTTCGATGTACAGAGAGTCAGACCAGGGGATCGCCGGGTCGTTGTCGCGGCTGGAGGGATGCTCGGGGTGCCGCGGCGTTTCGTAGATGAAGTACTTGTCGTACTCGCCCATGGTGAGTCTCCTTCAGAC
>JAKAHF010000631.1 GCA_021815245.1 Actinomycetes bacterium | reverse complement strand
ACGGCAGCCAGCTGCGCATGGGCACGCCGGTGGACCTCGAGCGGAAGTTGAACGCGGCCGTAGAGGCCATCGAGCACTACTCGAGTCTTGGCAAGCAGGTGGAGTATGTCGACGTGAGTGTGCCATCGCGCCCGGCTGTCAAGCCAAAGTGAACGTGGTATGGTGCTTTCTAGCAGGACTGTGGGGAGTTTGCACGTACTGCTCGAAAGGACGAAGAGCGAATCTGGGACTGAAGGTTTCTGATGGCAATCTCGATCTTGGGTCCCGTGATCTGATGATTCTGGAGGTTCGAGTAGCATGAGCGACACGGGGTCCGGTTATCTTGCGGTTATCAAAGTCGTGGGAGTGGGCGGCGGTGGCACCAACGCCGTCAACCGCATGGTGGACGCCGGCCTCAAAGGCGTGGAGTTCATCGCCATCAACACCGACGCCCAGGCCCTTCTCATGTGCGACGCCGACGTCAAGTTGCATATCGGGGGCAAGGTCACGCGCGGTCTTGGCGCCGGAGCCAATCCGGAGGTCGGACGTGAAGCGGCCGAGGAGAGCCGTGACGAGATCCGCGAGGCCCTGAAAGGCGCCGACATGGTGTTCGTGACCGCCGGCAAGGGCGGTGGCACCGGCACGGGCGCCGCGCCGGTGATAGCCGAGTTGGCGCGCGAGATCGGCGCCCTCACAGTCGGTGTTGTGACCCGTCCCTTCACGTTCGAGGGGCGCAAGAGAGCGAGCCAAGCCGATGCCGGCATCGACACGCTGTCGAAGAAGGTCGACACCATCATCATCATCCCCAACGACCGCTTGCTGCAGGTCGTCGAGAAGCGCACTTCGATCATCGAGGCCTTCAAGGTGGCCGACGACGTACTGCGCCAGGGTGTACAAGGCATCACCGACCTCATCACCGTGCCGGGACTCATCAACCTCGACTTCGCCGATGTGAGGGCCGTCATGCGCAACGCCGGTTCGGCTCTCATGGGCATCGGCGTGGCAAGCGGTGAGAATAGGGGCATCGAAGCCGCCAAGTCGGCTATCTCGTCACCGCTGCTCGAGGCCTCCATCGAGGGAGCGACCGGCATCCTGCTCAACATCAGCGGCGGTTCCGACATGGGCCTGTTCGAGGTCAACGAAGCCGCCGAGATCATCGCCGACGCCGCCGATATCGAGGCCAACGTGATCTTCGGGGCGGTCATCGATGAGTCGCTCGGTGATCAGATGCGCGTGACCGTCATAGCCACGGGTTTTGACGAGAAGCACCGCCCCCGGATGGTGGAACAGCCTATGAGGGAGCCTCGCACCGATCAGTCGGTCGAGCAGCCTGCTCCGCCGCCTCCTCCACCACCTCCGCCGGCGACCGATCTGGACGACATCATCGCTCCCAAGACCCATTCGTTCGAGATGGATGAGGATCTGCTCGAGATCCCGCGGTTCTTGCGCGACCGGGATCCCGGCAAGGGGCGGCCCTGAGCGTGACCGGCAAAGAGGATGGTTGCCGACTGAACCTACCGCTCGCTGAACGCATCGATCCTGCTGCGCGGTCGCGGATGACCGTGCGAGAGCTGGCGGGAGTGCCTGTTCTCGAAGCGGCGCTTCCCCGGCCGTTCCACGCTCTGTTCACGACGCGGGTCGGCGGGAGGAGTACGCCGCCCTTCGCCGGACTCAATCTCTCGCCATTCGTGGGCGATGATGCCGAGGCGGTGGCTTCGAACAGGCGAATCGTCGAGGACGTCGTGGAGCGGCGGCTGATCAGTCCGAAGCAGGAGCACGGCCTGCGGGTGATGGGCGCGGCCGAGTACGTGCTCGAGCCACCCGAGACTCCCTGCGACGGCTTGACGGTGCACATTGACATCGACAAGGGACTCGCTCCGCTGCTGCTCTTCGCCGACTGTGTGCCCGTCGTACTGTGCGGCGAGGTGGATCTGGCGGTCGCGCACGGCGGTTGGCGCGGCATCCTCGGAGGCATAGTGCAACAGGCCGGACGGTCGCTCATGGGCATGCCGGGCGCCGCCGTCATCGGGCCGAGCATCGGCCCCTGTTGCTTCACGGTCGACGATGAGGTCGCTGAGGCGTTCGCGAACAGGTTCGGAGACCACGTGGTCATCGTGCCGGAACGGCCGGGTGACGCCCAGCGAGTCGATCTCTGGGCGGCGACGGCCAAAGCGCTCACCGAGATAAACATCCACCCGGCGCAGATCACGAATCCGCGCCTGTGCACACAGTGCAACAACGATCTCTTCTTCTCCTACCGTGGGGAGGGACCGGTGACGGGCCGCCAGGGTTGCGTCGCGTGGGCCGCTACCTGATGCCGCAGGGCGTGATGTGATGCCGGTCGATGTGGGACAACTCAAGATCAACGTGCGCGACGCCGAGCGCCGGGTCGACGAAGCCAGCATGAGGGCCGGCCGGAGCGACAGGCCGAGGATCCTCGTGGCCTCCAAGTACCTCGACGTAGAGGGAATGACGCTCCTTCAAGAGGCAGGAATCCGGCTCGTGGGGGAGAACAGGGCAGATGAGCTACAGGCCAAGTGGCAGAAGTGGAACGGAGCGTTCGAGTTCCATTTCATCGGTCACCTGCAGAGCCGCAAGGTTCGGCAGGTGTTGCCGTATGTGACGATGGTGCACTCGATCGACTCCATATCGCTCGTAGAGGAGATCGACAGGAGGGCGGAGGCGGTAGTGCGGGCACTGCTAGAGGTGAACGTATCCGG
>JAKAHF010000630.1 GCA_021815245.1 Actinomycetes bacterium | reverse complement strand
AGTTGGTAGAGCACTGGGTTGTGGCCCCAGCGGTCGCGGGTTCAAGTCCCGTCGTTCACCCCTAGGAGGCTGCCGAAAGGCAAGGCCACGGCCGCCAGGAGACCCTGGTCGGTCGCCGTGTCACACAGGGCGGCGACCAAGGAGCCTGCCGGTGCGGCGGCCGCGCCCCTGTTCATCAGTGGTCTCCTACTGGGAGTTCGCGGGTGTGGCGGAATGGCAGACGCGCATGCCTTAGGAGCATGTGTCTTTGACGTGGAGGTTCGAGTCCTCTCACCCGCACTCGTGGAAGTCTGGGGAGACTAATCTAGGAAAGGAACAATGTGAAGACTAGCCTCAGTGAGCGCGATGGGAACACGGTCAAGCTTGCGGTCGAGGTTTCCAGCGAGGAGCTGCAGGAAGCTTTCAATGCCAAGCTGAAGCAGCTGGTGCGCGAGGTACGCCTTCCCGGCTTTCGTCCCGGCAAAGCGCCGCTCACGATGGTCCGGCAGCGGCTGGGCGACGAGATGATCATCGCCGATGCCATCGAAGACGCCATGGGCGGCTGGTTCGGCAAGGCGGCCGAGGAACTCGGTCTGAACCCTGTCGATCGTCCTGAGATCGCCATGGAAGACGAGGAGAACCTGCCCGAGCTGGGCAAGCCGCTCTCCTTCACGGCGACGGTGACCGTCATGCCCGACATCGTTCTCGGTGAGTACAAGGGCGTCAAAGCCCCCAAGGAGCCCAGCGACCCGAGCGATGAAGAGGTCGACGCGCTGATCGAGCGCCTCCGCAACGAGTTTTCGGAGCTGAGTCCGGTTTCGGGACGAGCCGCCCAGAACGGCGATTTCGTCACGGTCGACCTGAGCGCGACCCTTGAGGGTGAAGCTGTCGAGAATCTGCAGGCTTCCGACTTCGTGTATGAGGTCGGAGCCGGTCGCATGTTCCCCGAGATCGAGGAGCAGGTCGTCGGCCTAAACAGCGGCGAGGAGAAGACATTCCCGTTCACCGTGCCTGACGGTGTCGGTGACCTGGCCGGCAAGACCGTCGACTTCACGGTCTCGCTCAAAGAGATCAAAGAGAAAGTGCTACCGGCACTCACCGACCAGTGGGCGTCGGAGGTCAGCGAATTCGCGACGCTGCTGGAACTCCGCATGGAGATCCGCAACCGCATCAAAGCCGGCAAGGAGAACGCCGCTGAGCAGCTCTTCAGGTCGCGTGCCATCAAGGTCGC
Source organism: Actinomycetes bacterium (assembly GCA_021815245.1). The sequence goes on along the minus strand of JAKAHF010000630.1, from coordinate 1,493 downwards.
CACCGACAACGCGTCGATCGACCTGCCGCAGATCGTCATCGACGAGCAGGCTGAGGACCTTCTGAAGGACTTCGGCCGGTCGCTGCAGTCTCAGGGCATGACGCTCGAGACGTACGCTGAATTCTCTGGTCTGAGCGCCGAGCAGATCCTGGAGGACATGAAGCCGACCGCGGTCAACAACGTGAAGACGAGCCTCATGCTCGATGCCGTAGCCAAGGCCGAGGGCATCGAAGCCTCAGACGAAGAAGTGAGCGCCCTCGCCGCCCAGATGGCGGCGGCGGGCAAGGTCGACGCCAAGTCGTTCGAGAACCGTCTGCGCAAGACCGGGCGCATCGCCGCCCTGGCGGAGCAGATCGTCCGTGACAAAGCGGCCGACTTCATAGTGACCAACGCCGTCGCCACCGCGCCTGAGCCCGAGGCGGCATCGGAGGAGGCGGCCCAGCCCGCCCCCAAGAAGAGTCGCAAGAAGGCCGCTGCCCCGGCGGTTGAGGAAGTCCCGGCGGTTGAGGAAGTCCCGGCCGCCGAGGAGGCTCCGGAGAGCGAGCCGGCCGGCGAACCCGCTGCCGACACGCAAGAGGGCTGAGTGCACCGAGCGGAAAGGATGAGGCAATGCCACTGATTCCAATGGTGGTGGAGCAGACCAGTCGAGGCGAGCGCGCCTTCGATATCTACTCGCGTCTGCTCAACGAGCGGATCATCTTCCTTGGCACCGCGATCAACGATCAGGTCGCCAACGTGGTGGTCGCACAGCTGTTGCACCTCGAGTCGGAGGATCCCGACAAAGACATATCGCTCTACATCAACAGTCCGGGCGGCAGTGTGTATGCCGGTCTCGCCATCTACGACACCATGCAGTTCATCAAGCCCGACGTTTCGACCATCTGCGTCGGCATCGCCATGTCGATGGGCGCGATTCTGCTGGCCGGCGGAGCGAAAGGTAAACGCTACGCCCTCCCGAATTCCAAGATACTGATCCATCAGGTATCGGGAGGGTTCGAAGGCCCCGCGACCGACATCGAGATCCACGCTCGAGAGGCGCTCAGCCTTCGCAAGAGGCTCGACGAGATACTCGCCGGCCGCACCGGGCAGGAACTGGAGAAAGTCGAGCATGACACCGAGCGCGACTACTTCATGACCGCTGAGGACTCCCTCGCGTACGGGATCATCGACAAGATACTCGAGCACAGGTAGGGGGTTCAGTGGTGCCGAAACAGCCGGGTGGATCCGAGCAGCTGCTGTGCAGCTTCTGCGGGAAAAGCCAGCGACAGGTGAAGAAGCTGATCGCGGGCCCGGGGGTCTACATCTGCGACGAATGCATCGACCTGTGTAACGAGATCATCGACGAGGAGTGCTCTCCGGCTCCAACCCTCGACCTCGACAACCTGCCGAAGCCCAAGCAGATCTACTCCATCCTCTCCGACTACGTCATCGGGCAGGAAGAAGCCAAGCGTGCTCTCGCGGTGGCGGTCTACAACCACTACAAGCGCGTGCAC
>JAKAHF010000629.1 GCA_021815245.1 Actinomycetes bacterium | reverse complement strand
ACCTCGTTTCGCGACGTCTACGGCCGGCCCGGAGGCTACGAACCGGCGATGAGTTCCGCCTACAAGGGCGGACTGTGCCCGGTGTGTGGCACGCCCATCGTGAAGCTTGCCCACGGTGGCGGCGAAGTGTTCATCTGCCCAACGTGCCAGGCCGAGAACCGACCCTAGCGCTGGGCAAGCCGGGTTGTCAGTCATCAGCAACGCGTCGTGACGAAGGAGAGCATCATGGCCGATCTCGTCAAGCTCGACCTCAAGAAGCAACTCAAGCATCTCTATATGCCCTCGGCCAAGGCTCCGGCGCTGGTCGACGTGCCTGAGCTGCAGTTCGCGATGGTCGACGGCCAGATCGAGGCGGGTAGTGCGCCCGGGGAGTCGCCGGGGTTCGCGGCGGCCATCGGGGCACTGTTCGGCGTGTCGTACACGCTCAAGTTCGTGTCGAAGAAGCGACCGGTCGACCCGATCGACTACTCGGTCATGGCTCTCGAGGGACTGTGGACCACTCCTGCCGGCGGCATGGACTACGCCGACTCGAACGAGTGGATGTACACCCTGATGATGATGCAGCCAGAGCACATCACCTCCGAGATGTTCGAAGAAGCTCGCGACCAGCTTCGCAAGAAGAGGGCCAAAGACGGACATTCGACAGAGGTCATAGAGACCGTGAGGTTCGAGCCCTTCCTCGAAGGACTGTGCGTGCAAATGATGCATCTCGGTCCCTATATCGACGAGCCGAAGACCCTGCAGCGCATGGAGGTGTTCGCGCACGAGGGGGGCTACGTGTTCCGCGGCCGGCACCACGAGATCTACCTGGGCGTCCCGCGTACCGCCAAGCCCGAGAATCTGCGCACCGTGCTCAGGCACGCGGTCGAGCGTGCCGGTTGATCGCGTGAGGCGCGCCGTTCGCGCGCGCCCGCTATCGCGCCCGCTATCGCGCCCGCTCTGGTTCGCGGTTGCCGCACTGTTCGCGGTCTCCGTGGCGCTGGCCTGTGCGTCACGCTTTGTGCCCGCGCTCTCCGCCTGGGACGAGCGGGTCGCCGACATCTTCGCCACGTGGCGCACCGCCGGTTTGAACCGCGCGCTGTGGGCCTTCACCCTGCTCGGTGACGACCCGCTCATGGGCACCTTCTCCGCCGCACTCGTGTGCCTGCTCGTCGTGTGGGGCAGACGGGCGAGAGCCGCGGCCGCCGCGGTGAGCCTGGCGGCTGCCTGGGCGGTCATGCACATCGGCAAGGTGGCGGCCGGCCGTGCGCGGCCCCCGTCGTCCGACGCGCTCATCGAGACCCCCGCCTCGCACAGCATGCCTTCGGGCCACGCCCTTATCACTGTGGTGTTTTTCGGGCTCCTCGCCTACCTGGTCGTGGGCGCGGTGCGCCGACGGAGAACCACGCGCGGCAGCTCCGGTCCGCCGCTGGGTGCGAAAAGAATCCTGGGGTCGACCGTGATCGCGGCGGCGGTTCTGATCGCGGCGGCGTTCGCGGGTCTCGTCGGCATCTCGCGGCCCTACCTCGGCGTCCACTGGATGAGCGACGTCATCGCCGGTTGGTGCTTGGGCGGCGCGGTGCTCGGCGCCGGACTGTGGCTGGCCAAGCGTTGGAGGCGAAACGGAGGCCCTCGAGGCATGTTGAGAGAGGTCACGCCGTGGGGCGGGCCGCGCTTTCGCGCGGCCGTCGCGGTTGCGGCTGCTATCGTCGTCTGCGCGGTTGCGGTGGTGACCGCCTGGGCCGACCCGTTGCTCTAGGGGGCGGCGGGCGATGCGTCCGCGCCGCGGGCTGCGCCCCGGCTGCGCGGTGGCCGTCCTATCCGGCCGTCGGGCGGAAGGCCTTGCCGTCGTTGTGGCACATCAACTGCACGACAGCACGACCGGTCATCACACCCGAGGGCAGGCCGCCTCCCGGCGCGACCCACTGACCGGCCATGTAGAAGCGGTCGAGACCCGGTAGGGTTTTGCGCATCTCGGCCGTCATGTTGTTGGGTGTGGGCAGCCAGCCCTCGAAGCTCGCCCGCCAGTTGCCCGTGTAGCGTTCCCAGGTATGGGGCGTGGCGACATCGATCATCTCCACCTGTTCGCGAAGTCCGGGGAAGCGTTTGTCGAGGGCGGCGACCAGCGCCTCGCCCACAGCCTTCTTCTCGGCGTCGTAGCGAGGCCGGTCTTTCACCAGCTCGGTCCAATACTCGTAGTTGCCGGGCAGCATGCAGGTGATGGTCGTCTTGCCGGCGGGGGCTAGGCTGGGGTCGTAGTTGCTGAGGCGGCACCCGAAGCGGTCGACCTTCACATTGCCGATAGTGATGGGCTCCTCGAGGGCAAGACTGACGCCGCTGACGAGCTGGGGTTGATCGGCGAAGTCGCGGTCGACACCGATGCCGGCGAAGACCAACGCCGGGAAGGGTTGGTAGTCGCTGAACCAGCCACGGACGACGTCGTCGACGTACGCGCCCTTCAACATGTCGAAGATCGTCGCGTGGGCGTCGGCGGCCGAGACTACATAGTCACACCGTTCTTCGCGCCCATCGGTGAGACGCACGCCGACCGCACGATCATTCTCGACCATGATCTCGGAGACCCGGGCCCGGTAGTCGATCGTGCCGCCGAGATCGGTGTAGCGCTTGGCTGCGGCTTCAGCGATGGGCAGTGACCCACCCAACGGGTATCCGGCCTGCTTGTCGTGGAACCAGGCGAGGGTGGCGACGAGAGTGAACGCCGACA
>JAKAHF010000628.1 GCA_021815245.1 Actinomycetes bacterium | reverse complement strand
TGCATGCGTTCATCGATGCCGGCCTGGCCCTGTCGACCAAGCACGATCTCCGCGCAGACGACGTGGAGAGCATCCTCATCCAGTGCGGAGAAGGCACCTACGGGCTTCTGGGCTCTCCGCTCGAGTTCAAGAAACGGCCTCGCAATCCGGTCGACTCCCAGTTCAGTATCGTCTGGGGAGTGGCAACCGCTCTGGCGCGGCGCCGCGCGACCCTCGACGACTTTACGTGGGAGGCGATCGGCAGCGCCGACATCCTCGGTCTCTCGACGAAGACTGAAGTGCAGGTTGAGCCTGAGTTCAACCGTGGCGACCAGGGTATCGAGCCTGCCCGAGTGACGGTTCGCATGAAGGACGGCGGGGTGTTCGTGGAGCAGTGCGACCTACCCACCGGCACGCCTTCGCGGCCGCTCTCCTTCTCCGACATCGAGCGAAAGTTCCGGAGCCTGCTGGAACATGCGGGCCAACCGATTCCCACCGGTGCCGCCGACCGTCTCGTGCAGACGATCGCCCGGCTGGACAACCTTGAGGACGCCCGCGATCTCGCCCGGCTGGCGGGACAGAGTTGAGGAGTGAACCGATGAGACTAGATGGCAAGGTAGCGATCGTCACCGGCGGCGGCACAGGTATCGGCAAAGCCATCGCCGAACGCTTCGTCTCCGATGGAGCCGATGTCTGTATCACCGGGCGGCGGGTCGAAGTGCTCGAAGCGAGCGCGGCCTCGATGCCGGCCGGCAAGGTGAGAACGTGCGCGGCCGACGTGAGCAACCCGGCAGACGTCGAACGGGTAGTCGAGAGCGCCCTTTCGTTCGGGCGCGGCCTGCACGTTCTCGTGAACAATGCCGGCACCGATCAGCCGATGGCCGGCGTGACCGATCTCGACCCTGCGGTATGGGACCACGTGCTCTCGGTGAATCTCACCGGGCCGTTCCTCATGATGAGGGCCGCCATACCGCACATGATCGAGGCCGGCGGCGGCTCCATCGTGAACATCTCGTCCCTCGCCGGGCTGGTGAACCCCCAAGGTCTACCCGCCTACTGCGCGTCGAAGGGTGGCCTCATCAGTCTTTCGAAGCAGGTGGCGGTGGACTACGGCGTGAGCAGCGTACGCTGCAACGTGATCTGCCCCGGAGCCACCATGACCGAGATGTTCGTCGGCAGCATGGTGCCGTTCGCGGAGGCCTGCGGTGTCAAGATCGAAGAGGTGTTCGGCACGTTCGCCCGCGACATCCCCCTCCGCCGCCTATCCGGTCCCCATGAGATGGCGGGGTTGTGCAGCTTCCTGGCGAGTGACGATGCAAGCTTCCTTACGGCTGCCGTGATACCGGTCGACGGCGGCGCCGGCGTTGTCGACGTTTCGGGAGCGGCGATCAACCAGATGGCTGCTCGGTACCTCGGAACGACGAGCTAAGAGACAAGAGGCCGCTCGCCGCTCCCGCCGGGTCGTGCTCTCTGTCTATCGGGCCCCCGCGAGCGGCTTCTTTTTGCCAATCCGCGCGTAGAACTCCTCGGGTATGTTCTCTGGGTGCTTATAGAAGACGTACTCACAGGCTCCGTGCCCCATTGGTTCCGTCACCACTTTGACCCGCGCGAATTGCCCGGTGTTCTCAATGGCGAGAGCTTCGGTGATAGGGCAGTGCACGCAGTAGATGGGAAAGTCCTTTTTCCCCCAGGTGATGGCGTGTGGTCCCTCGACTTTCGCCAGACCGACTTCGGAGCTGTAGCCGCCCATCTGGATGATCCTCTCCCCCGACCCGCAGGGCTTCATGCTGAGGCTGATCGTCTCGTCGGTCTCGACGATGGTGATCGGCTGCATGTGACCGCGCAGACCGCTTGCCGTCTGCTCCACCAATGAGCGGAGGTCGGTCCTCTCCGGCGGCTTGAAGACCACCTTCGCCTCGGCTGTGTGCGCCTGTCTCTCAGCTTCTTCGAGCGCCTCGGTGCCGTGATTCTCGTAGATGTAGGTCTGAAGACCGGCGACCCAGAACATGTAGCCATCGTGGAGGTGGTTGTACTCCTTCTTCATGCGCCGCGCCAGAGTCTTCGCCCTGTCCTTGTCACCGGCGTCGATGGCCTGCAACAGGAGGTCCAGGGTCGGCGTCCCCAGCTCCTTCAACTCCTGCTCGGTGAAGAGTCTTTCCTCGCTCATGGTTTCTCCCGTGCGATCGCTTCGCGTCCCGAACCCGCGCTGCCGCGGGCAATCCGTTAGTGAGTCGGATCCAAGCCCAGTCGAGTAAGCAGCTTCACCCTGAATTCGTCCCCGTCGGGGCCGAGGGCCGTCAACGTGATGGGCATGCGTTTCAGGCTGTCGAGCAACACGCCACACATGTCGAAGGGAATGCTCAGGAGATGCACTCCGGGCTGAAACACCTTGAGCGCCCGCATGCCCATGCTGAGTATCGGGGTGTAGTTGACCTCGCCGGTGAGATAGGGATAGACGAAGAGCCAGGAACAACCGATCACTCCGGTGCTCTTGCTGGTCCACATCTTCCCCGTCGAGTAGCTCATAGCCCTGAGGACGACTTCCGATTGCTCCTCGCGGGCGGCGATGATCAGAAGATCGGGGTCACCGGTGAGCTTGCCGACCGGCGCCAGCGTAACATACTCGATGCCCCTCCTCCCCTCAAGCCTCGGTATATGGTCGTAGAGGCGGCTCCCCGCACGAGGGTTATCAAAGACCTCCAGCCCGGTTCCATAAACGCCCGAGGTATA
>JAKAHF010000627.1 GCA_021815245.1 Actinomycetes bacterium | reverse complement strand
ATACCCACCTTCTTGTTGGTTTCGACGCCGCTCGTCTCGAACGCGTCGGTGAAGGAGGCGATGGTCTGCTCGGAGCCCAGCATGCTGCCGAAGACCCACTTGAAGGGGATGAGCTTGCCGCTCGAGGCGAAGTAGAGGGCCTGCCAGGGAGCGAAGCTGTTCAGAGTGGGAGTGGCGAGCACCTCGCCCTGCGCCGACACCGGGTTGCAGGTATCGGGGGTGCCTGAGGCAAGGAGCATGTCGACGCCGTCGGATTGCACGAGTTCGCCCGCCACCTGGCTTGCGCGCTGGGAGTCGGACTGACTGTCCTTCACGATGATCTCGATCTGGCGGAGCTTGCCGTCGCCCGTGACGACGCCGTCTTTGAGGATTTCCCGGGCTCGGCCGATCCACCAGTCGTCGGAAATGGCGAAGACCGAGTAGTTGCCTGTCTTGGGCGATACCACGCCCACCTTCATCGGCCGGCCCTGCTCGGGTCCTGCACTCACTGTTGTTGTGGCCCCGGCAGTGGTGGTCACGCCCGCGGTGGTGGTCACGCCCGCGGTGGTGGTCACTCCGGCGGTAGTCGTAGTGGTCTCTTCACCGCAGGCGGCAAGCAGACCCCCCAGTCCCCCGCTCACGCCGACGGCCGCTCCGGCGAGGCCGGCCAGCTTGAGAAAGTCGCGCCGGCTCACCGCCCTTTCGTTGATGGACTGATCGCTACCCCTTTGCCCTTCACCCATGCGAACCCTCCAATCGTGCACGTGCCTTAACTCGTCGTGCGCCCATCTTCTGTGTGCGGTGTGGAGTGGTCGACGAACATGTAGCTGTGTAGGGACGTGACGTACCTTCGAAGTGGCCGAGTATTGCCCACCCTCACCCCGCCAATCACCACTGAGTCCGATGAAGCCGAAAACTAAGCGACTAATCAACCAGTAGCAACGTACCGTACACGCAATAAGCTGTCAAGCGCGGCGCCTGGGACAGCCGCTCCTCCCTGTCTAGCCACGGCACCTCGTTGAGCCACGTGACCCTGTCTAGCCACGGCTCTGCGGAGTTCTCCGCGCCTGTCGCGAGACAGCGAAGGCGTTCATGACGACCGGCATCGATATCTATGCCGCGACCACTGGAGCCCACACCGTTTCGCCAGCTAGACTTGTCGCATGATCCTCCTCGATCCTCGCGCAGCTGAATCCGCCAGACCTGCCCACGTTCTGCTGGTCAATTCGCTCTCGGCGTGGATGACGGCGTTCATGACCACCGGCATCAACATCGCGTTGCCGTCGATCCAGACCGAGTTCCGGCTGAGCGCTGTCGCCCTGGGGTGGCTGCCTCTCGGCTACGTGCTTGCTTCGGCAGTGTTCCTTCTGCTTTTCGGCAGGGTCGGCGACCGCATCGGCAGGCGGCTGCTCTTCCTACTCGGCATGGCACTGTTCGCACTCAGCTCGGTCGGCCTCGTACTCGCGGGGTCGTATGTGGCGCTCGTCGTGTTCAGGGTCACGCAGGGATTGGGGAGCGCGATGATCTTCTCCACCTCGATGGCCATGGTCACCTTGGCCTATCCGGGCGCCGGTCGGGGCCGCGCCATGGGGATCGCCGTCGCGGCCGCCTATGTAGGCATGACCACCGGCCCGGTCGTCGGCGGGGTGATCGTGCACCACATCGGCTGGCGCAACCTCTTCTTGGTCATTGCCGGCATCGCCTTCTTGAACGTTGTGCTCGACCTCTGGCTGCTCCGCCGCGCCGAATGGAAGGCTAGAGTCTCCGAAGGGTTCGATTGGATCGGATCGACCATCTGGGCCGTGGGTCTTTCGCTGCTGCTCATCGGTCTGTCGTGGCTTCCGCTTGTGAGAGGACTCGTGCTCGCCGTCGCCGGAGTCGGGGGTCTCACTCTCTTCGGCTGGTGGGAGTGGAAGACGGAGAGCCCGATCATGGTGCTACGCCTGTTTCGGCACAACCGCCTGTTCATGTTCTCGAACCTCACCGCCCTCATCAGCTACGCGTCGATTTGGGGTTACACCTACCTGATGAGCCTCTACCTGCAGTTCATCAAGGGTCTCGACGCCCAGACCGCCGGAGTGGTGCTGATCGTCGGGGTCGCGCTGCAATGCCTGGTGGCCCCGGCCGCGGGACGGCTGTCGGACCGCCTCGATCCCCGCTGGGTCGCCTCGTTCGGCATGGCACTATGCACGCTCGCCCTGCTGCTTTTGGCGTTTCTGGGCGCCGGCACGCCCTACTGGTTCGTGGTGCTCGCACTCTGCCTGCTCGGCGCCGGATACGGGTTCTTCTCCCCTCCCAACCAGCTCGCCATCATGGGTAGCGTCGACCGGCGCTACGTGGGCTTCGCCTCGGCCAACATGAGCACCATGCGCATGATCGGCATGGCGGTGAGCATCGCGTTCGCGACCCTGATCATCACGTCGATCGTCGGACCGCACGACATCGAACCCGCCGACTATCCCCGGCTGCTGACCGCCATTCGGGTCACATTCGTGGTCCTCACGGGGTTGTCGGTGCTTGCCGTGGCGGCATCACTGGCACGTGGTGCGGCGCGGCAGCTCGACCGAGCCGGCGAGAGAGCCGGCGAGGACGGCGCCTCGGCCTGACCGCGGTCGACTGCGATCGTGCGCAGTTTTGCGTCAATATTTGTATGTATTAGCGCACTATGTCGAGCTGGTACTATGCCCGTCGTGCTCTCTTGAATGCCCGGCTTGCGTCGATCGGAGCGGAG
>JAKAHF010000626.1 GCA_021815245.1 Actinomycetes bacterium | reverse complement strand
CCATCAGGGCCATGTCTACCTCCCGACTCCGGTGATGAGGTGATCGCGTTCAGTGAAGCGGGCATCGAACGCGTCGATGCGATCGTCGAGCAATTTGATGTCGGTGCGGAGCGAGGGGCTGTCGGCGGCGAGGGCCGAGGCCAACTCGGTGATCGCGGCGGCGTCGGCTTCGAGACTCTGATCGAAGGCCATGAGCTCCTCGATCTTGAGCTTGTCGACCTTCACTGCGTCGAACATGCCCGAGTAGCCGTAGTCTGCATACTGCACCCGGTCGCGGATCTTGCGGATCTTGCGCATGAGGGTATCGAGGTCGCCCAGCGCGTCGAGCTTGCCCAACTTCAGAACGTCGAGCTTGACGTCGTCCAGTCTGGCGAGAGACGGCTCGAGTCGCTCGGCCACGTAGATCCGCTCTATCTTGTCGGCCTCCCGGGCGACTTCCTTCTCCTTGTAGCCGCTGTAACCCGGGACGTGCCCCATCATTCGCTCGAACCAGTTCCTGCTCTCGTCGATGCGGTCGTTGATGCCGGCCATCGTCTCCCCTTTCAGTCGCCCGCCTACGCTACCAGGCCGTCGAATTCTCGAAGCAACAATCTCCAGTTTGACTCGTGCACTTGGCGTGGGTCCCATACCGCCGGGATGAACACCAGATCTTCGGCCGTAGCCGTCAGCTCGTATTCGACCGCGTGCAACTCGTGTTTGTCGGACGATTCCACCGCCAGATACACGAAGTGCGCCAGCGCGTGGGCGTCCTTTCTGCCCACCAGTATGGGCGAGATGGCCCCGAACGTCGGGCCGAGTGAGAACTCCTCGATGGTGGGATCGTCCACTCCCACCAGTTGCGGATGCTCGAACTGCTTCACTCTCAACCCAGGATTCAACTCCAAGCGAGGCTGCGTCTGGGTGAGACTCGCGCCCAACCGGTGCACGACCATGCGGGCAAGCGAGAAAGCGGGCACGTAGACGTAGGGAGGTTCGGGCGCCGCGACCCGCTTGATACGCTCCCAGGCCGAGTCGGCCCCGGCCTTCACCTCGACGCCCACCCGCCAGACGGCGAGATGCTGAACGTAGTCACCCAGGGGCAGAGCCGTCGTGGGTGCGGCGCTGAGAGGCATGAACGCCATGAGCTTCTCCGCGCCCGGTTCGTGCACCAACCCGCAGTTGGCACACACGAACATCGCAGCCTCATCGCCCCCCTCGAGAGCGAGTCCGCACCGCTTGCACAGCAACGGCACCAGATCAGCTGGAGAAAGGTTCGCGATACTCCACCTCTCGGACCGGTCGAAATCGCCAGACCATGTAGACAGCCACCAGCGACACTATCACGGCGAGCGCCACCATTGAATTGCGGCCCTGCCGCCAGGTCACCGCGAGCCAGGCGAACACGGCCACCATCACTGCCATCAGCGCCACCTGAGCCGCCAATTGTATCCGGGCTTGGCGGTTGGATGCCGGCGCGACACCCGCGTTGATGCTCCCGTCGCGGCCGTTCACGACGACGTGGGCGACACGGTTGCCCCGCTCATAGCGCAGAATCCACATCGGATAGTAGAGAAGAGCGATCGACTCCCTGATGCAGAACAAATGGGTGTCGGTGGCGAAGTTGCCCGAAACGGGGTTGAGCGCCGCCCTTCGGCCCGACTCGGCCACTCCGGAGCCGTCGCCCCGGGCTTCGAGTACGCTCGCATTCGACTCGATCTCCCCGGCGAGCATGGGCAGCATGAGCTCCCTGCCGGTGATGCGTGGGCGTGTCGCTCCAAACACCCCGAAGTCGGCCGCCATCTGGAAGAAGCGCCGCTCTTGCAGATGCGGCTGCCGCGCGTCCTCCTTGACCACCTGCATCTCCAGATGCACCTGCTCTTGGCCGAACTGGTTGCCGCCGAAGAGACCGCCGCCGAACGCCGACCCTGCGCCTGCCACGGCTACATTCTGCGCCTTGAGCTTGTAGCCGAACTCCCAACCGGCGATGAGGGCCTTGTGTTCCCAGATGGGAGCGTAGACCAGGCGTGCCTCGGCCAACCGGGCCGTGCGCGCTTCCTCGGCGATGTCGGGATAGTCCGCCAGCCATCTCGCGCCGGCTTCGGCAGCCTGCAGTCGAGTGTACCGGCACGGAAAATGCCACCGGGAGAAGCCGCCGTGATCGAGAACCGCGACCCGCACTCCGCAGTGTTCACACTCGAGAATGCGACGGCCCTCAAAAGCATCGAGAGGTCCCGCGCACTGCGAGCACTTGACCGAGCGCAGCGCCTGCCGCTCACCCGCGGCGAGCGGCGCCTTGGGAGTTCGACCCGGAATGGTCAGCACCGAGCCGCAGAAGCCGCACACGGCACCCTCGACATAGGCCGGAAGGTCGACCGGCGCGCCGCACTGGGGGCACTCTACGGTCGAAGTCTTTGCGGACTGTGTCAACGACGGTGGCGCGGCTTCTCCGCTCGTCCACGATGAAGTGTTGTTGCGGCGGGATTCCACCGACCAAATCTACCATCCCGCGGGCCAAGCCGCCCGAACCGCCCCGTCTATTCCGCCTTTCTCCGGTGGGGATGGTGTGATAGAAAGTAACAAACGCGCCGTTCTCGGGAGGGAGCTTTCTTCCATGGAAGACTTTGAGAAACAGGGTGTCTTCTACCTCGGCCGCACGTACGATCTCTCGACGAAGCAAGCCGGTGGCCCCCTCCTGTACGACTCGAAGGATCTCGTCACGCATGGGGTCTGCGTCGG
>JAKAHF010000625.1 GCA_021815245.1 Actinomycetes bacterium | reverse complement strand
ACTCGAGCAAGAGCTCGCGAAGCGCCTCGGCCGAGGCGGCATCGAGTCCGACGACGGGTTCGTCGAGCACGATCACTCTGAACGGTCTGACAAACGCGCAGGCCACGGCCGTCTTCTGACGCATGCCACGCGAGAGCTGCCGGGGAAAGAAGTCCGCCCGATGAGCCAGGTGAAACCGGTCGAGCAGACGGTGCCGCAGTTCTTCGGAGTCGTTCTCCGCGACCCCGTGAACCGCCGCGACAAGGCGCAGGTGGTCGGCAACTGTCAGATCGTCGTAGAGGCGGGGATTGTCGGGCACGTAGGCGAGGTTCTTGCGGGTCTCGACCGCCTCGGGTTCGAGGTGTATCGAGCGACCGCAAACCTCGACGCGGCCGCTCGTGGGTTGCAGTAGCCCGGAGATGAGCTCGGCCGCGGTGGTCTTGCCACTGCCGTTGGCTCCCATGATGGCCACGCACTCGCCCGCGCGCACCGTCAGATCGAAACCGTCCAGAGCCATGAGGGCGCCGTAGCTCCGACTGAGATCGGTCACCCGAAGCAAGATCTCGGCTTTGGCTCTCGCCACCGTCACCTCCCCGATCGCGCATCAAGCCGCGCCGGCATCGTCGAAAGCCGCGCGACCTCCGGCGACCAGTATAGCTACGCCACCGGCGGAGGTAGTCTCAGATCGAGCGCGGCGTTAGTTGCTTGAGGGAGCCTGAAGCGCGAGCAGAGCCTCGCGCACGTGACCGGCCACCACACCGAGGCCCTTGTTGGTCAGGTGCACTCCACCCTTGACCCAGTAACGAAGGTTGCTCTGGCAGCCCGGTGAACCGATCAAGGGGTCGGCGGCTACATCGACCAGCCCGTCGGCGAAATCGGCCCAGCTCTCGCGCAGACGGCGGTTGACCGACTGCCGCCTCTCCTCGAACCCCGGTAGGCAGGCCTTGTCGCAGCGCGGGAGCATCGTCAGCACGAGCACGGTGAAGCCCTGATCGCGCCGCTCCTGGCAGTACTGCTGCAGGCGTCTGCAGACGGCGCTCGCCATGTGGTTCCACAAGGCAAGGTCGTTGGTGCCGGCCCAGACCACAACGACATTGCGGCCCAATCGTGGGTTGAACCGACGGTCGACGCGAGTGGGAGCCATGTCGAGGATGTCTCTGATGCGCAGGCCGCCGATGCCGAGGTTGTACCAGATGACCCCGGCATCGAAACTCCTCATGATCTGGCTCGGGTAGGGATCGGTGGCTTCAGATCCGGCCGTCAGGGAGTCGCCGTCGAAGACGATCACGCCGATCCTCGGGTCGGGGGATGCCGACTGGGCGAGAGCCTGCGCGGAGGACAAGACTCCTGAGGCGAGGCAGAACCCGATCGCGAGCAGGACGACCAGAAGCGCGACGCCACACCATCTGACAGGCCTGAGTGACATGATCGCCCCCCTTCGGCCATGGGCGGCGCGCCCTGACCGGTCTGAAATGTACCCTCACGCTACGTTCTCTGTTGTCGACCCACATCCTTGTCACCCCGTCGATGAACAGCGCGCAAGTCTTGTGAAGCCGCATGGGTAGGTCTAGCATCGCGACGGGAACCTCGAGGGCATTCTGAAATACGGCCTGCACGCCGGTGCAGTCGACCACGCGGAGGAAGCGATGAGAAGAACCCCGATCTGCGACTTGCTGGGCATCGAATACCCGATCATCCAGGCGCCCATGGACTGGGTGACCGACGCTACCCTCGCTGCCGCGGTCTCGAACGCCGGCGGTCTCGGGGTCATCGGACCCAACGCCGGAGAACGCACCGTCACACACGATGTGACCGAGACGGCAGAGCGGCTGCGCCGGCAGATCCGCAAAGCCAAGGAACTCACTGCCAAGCCCTTTGCCGTCAACCTCGTTGCCATGCGGGCCGACGACTTCCCCGAGGGCGGGAAGGCCTACAGCGACCGGTGCCACCAGGTCGTTCTCGAAGAAGGCGTGCCGGCCGTGGTCTTCGTCGGCAACGCGCCCGAGATATACACCCCGTCTCTCAAGGCGGCAGGCGTATTCGTGCTTCACCGCGCCCTGCCGGTGAGCGTCGCGATCGCCCGCGAGGCCGAAGCAGCCGGCATCGACGCCTTCGTCGCGGTGGGCTTCGAAGGCGGCGGCCACACGAGCGCCGATTGCGTCACCACCGCGACGCTTGTGCCCCGCATCGTCGACGCGCTCGACATCCCGGTCGTGGCGGGAGGCGGCATCGGTGACGGCCGTGGCATCGTCGCCGCCCTCGCCTACGGGGCGGAGGCCGTGTACATGGGATCGCGATTCCTGGCGACCACGGAGTGCTCTGCCCACGACAACCTGAAACGCGCGGTGGTGAGCGCCGACGAGACCGGCACCGTGGCCTTCGCGGGCGTGCTCGGCATGCACCGCGCTCTACGAACGCCCCTCAGTGAGCGCTGCGCCCGGCTCGCCGCCGCGGGCGCCTCGCCCGCCGAAGTGACCGAGCTCTACCACTCGGGCTACATGACCGGAATGCTCGAAGGCGACCTCGAGAAGGGTAGTCTCGTGTGCGGCCCCGCGTGCGCATTTGCCGACAGGGTGCAAGACGCCGGCGACCTCGTGCGCAGACTGGTGCATGAAGCCGAGAGAGCGACAGCCGCATTGAGCGGCACCTAGCCTCCCCGGCTGAGATCGCGCCGGCTGAAGCCCCAGGCCCCCACGACTACGCCGCCGATCGCGAGGCCCAGGCTGAGCGCGACTCCGACCCA
>JAKAHF010000624.1 GCA_021815245.1 Actinomycetes bacterium | reverse complement strand
CGAAGGAGTCCGTCGATGCCCTCGCCCGGCTCGATCCGACGGTGCTGGCATGCGGCCACGGCGTCGTGCTTGCCGGCCCCGACACCGCCGCGAACCTGCGAGCCTTCGCCGCCACGTTTTCCGGTCGCGCCGCGCCCGTCGAAGCGGACCTGAACTTCTTCTGATCCAATGTGGCCATCGGGCCGGAGGACGCGTCAACTGCAAACGGACTCGCCGCAGCCTAGGCGATTGGGTTTCCCATTCCCGAGATGCTATAATGAGCCTAGCATAGTTCTGCGCCAACGCATTTGCGTCCCGGACCTCACGGTTCGGCGGAACGGTAGTTCATTCGGGGTGTAGCGCAGTCGGTAGCGCGCATGGTTTGGGACCATGAGGCCCCCAGTTCGAGTCTGGGCACCCCGACCACCGTAACCTCATAGATCACGAATTCGAGCAACCATGAGGTCGTCAGTGCGACTCCTCATGGTTTTCTTGTTGGCTCTGTTCCCCAATCGCGGTGCGTTTCCACAACGGGATTTGACATGGTGGTGCAGTTACTGCATAATATGACCCATAAAGTGCTGCATATGGAGCTAGAAATGTCAGGTCGAGTTGCCACTGCAAGGCCCAACGTCCCTGTTCGTGAGAGGCTTCGCCGCGACTTGAGGGAGCATCCCGAGGCCTACGGCTTTGAAGCCGGTACCTCGGAGGCGAGAATCCTTGAGGAACTGGTGGAAGTAGGCGCGCGAGTAAAGCGAGAAGCAGTGCGACGTGAGGCTAGGATCGAAGTATACAGGGCGTGGGCCGCGGACCCAGAGGCACGTGAGGCTACCAGGGAAGCGATGAAGTCGGCCCTTGACCACGGCCTGGTCTAGCCGTGTCTATCGATAGGGGCACCATCTACCGTTTCACGGGAGGCAGCGCCGGAACCGTTGCATTCCTCGTTCTCACTAACAACCAGTGGAACGACTGCATGGAGAGCGTTGCCGTCGTACCGCTTCAGCCTGTCGACCTCGCCAGCACCATGCCTACCGAACCTGTTATCACGGTCGGGCGTCCTTTGAGAATCGTCGCCGGACGGGTCCTCAACTGGTCTAAGGACGACCTGGGAACCCCGCTCTACGTTCTCGAAAACGAGAAACTGGCTGAAGTCGAGGACATCCTGGTCGACGTTCTCGCGCTCCAGGACTTGTCCACCCGGCCGTCGCGAGACCCATCTTCACCTCCGGGTCCGGTGGACTATCCCAGATGGGGAGAGATCTACTGGGCCGGAGAGCGCATGGAGGGCGAGCGCAAGCGATACGTCGTGGTGTCCAACAACTACTGGAACAAGGACACTAAGACCGCGGTCATGGTGCGAACCACATCTCAAGAACGACGTGGTGGAGCCTTCTTTCCCGCCATTCAGCAGGGACGAGCCAGGGCCTGCTGCGGCAACGTTACCACCTTTGCTAGAGCAGCGGTGGACCTTTCAGGCAATCGGCCGTTTTCAGGCAGGCTCAATCTCCAGGACATGATCGCGGTCGCAGAGGGGCTAGTAGACGCCCTCGAGCTCGACCAAGCCTTGGAGCGGAGGTTCGTCTAACTCCTCTGGCTACGAGTCGGAGATGGGCATCCCGGCATTCGTGAGCGCGTTTGCGACCTCAACAGTCGCCGGACCTCGGTCCTCGGTGCTGGTCACGATGCGCAGCGGGTGGTTAGGGGTTGCATTGAGCGTGACTTTCATGACGTCGAACCGGTTGTAGTGGCCGGTGAAGTCCTGGCGCAGCTTTGCCCGTGCAATCTCCTCCAGGTCGGCGTCGAAGTAGAGGATCGTTTCCTCTCCCCCCGCGGGCCCGGCGAGTATCTCTCCAGTGGGGCCCACGATCACCGAACCACCTCCCCGGAGCATGTTCTTCCGTGTCTGGTCGTCCAGCTCCAGGGCATCCCGCATCTCGTCGGTGAACACGCCAGCCGCGTGTGCCCCGAAGTGATTCCCCTCGAGGCCGCATGCGCGGGCTCGGAGCACCATGTTGTCTATCCCCAGCGCATAAGTGTTGTGACACTTGGCCGGCCAGCCCGCCGCGTGCAAACGGGAGCCCTGAGCGGCGATGGCGAACTTGAACAGGGGGTTGCCGTTCTCACCACACAGCAAACCGCTGATTGGACCGAACTCGCTGGGATAGACAGTCAGGCTGGTGCCGTCACCCATGCCGTGGACAAGCCGCTCGGTTTGGGTCGGCATCAGCTTGCGGCGCCACCCGATGACCTTCCCCTCGGGACTGAAGAAGACCTGGGAGTTGTACATGGTGCCGAGGACGTCTGGCCGCCGCTCGTTGATACCCATAACCACGTACGCGCCCGCCTGATGCGCGGCCGCGCCCAGTTCGTCGGTGGTAGAGCTCGGCACCTCGACCGAGTTGGCGAAGAGCAAGCGATTCAACTTCTCGCAGAAGGGCCCTCTGGCCGGATAGAACTCGTACCAGTGGGGGAACCCGGGGATGAAGCACTCGGGGAACGTGATGAAACGGGCCCCGGCGGCGCCGGCCCGCAGGATCAGATCGCACGCCTTTCGGGTCGTAGCCTCGCGGTCCAGAAACACCGGGGCTGCCTGCACCGCGGCTACCCGCACCTTCGGATAGGTGTCGCCCATCTTCCCCTCCCAGCATCGAACTTACCCAATTATAGCCCTCTGGCGACGGCCGAGATATTCCGGCTCTCCGTCCTTCATGGTGAATAAGTGAGTGGGGATGGATAGGCCCCAG
>JAKAHF010000623.1 GCA_021815245.1 Actinomycetes bacterium | reverse complement strand
GAGAGCTGCGAGCCGAGGGGGTCGATCGATGCCCGCCGCTTGTCGGCCGACCCCTTCACCAACAAGAGATCGTCCGGGGTGAAGAGTACGCAGGGGACCAGCCCTGCCACGTCGCTGGCCGACCGCTTCTTCTTGCCGTTGACGGAGTAGATCCTGCGGCCCGATGGTCCGACCTTCATCTCCACAACGAGGTCACGTCCGTCGCCGGTGAAGCGAGCTTCGATGAGACACTCCGTCGAGCCCCAAGCGACCAGATCGGTCCAAACCGGATGTCGAAACGAGTCGCCCTCGGTCAACAGCTGAAGAGCCTCTATCGCGTTGGTCTTCCCTTGGGCGTTGGCCCCGACGAGGATCGTGATCTCCTCACCGAACTCGATCCGTCGATCCGCGTAGCTGCGAAACGACTTGAGCGCGATGCACTCTACGAGCAGAGACACCGTCTACCCGAGACGGACCGGCATGAGGAGATAGAGGAACTCGTCTTCTCCAACAGACCTCAACAGCCCCGGCTTGAGAGGGCTTAGTATCTCGAGTTTGACCGTCTCGGTGTTGATGGAAGCGAGACCATCTGTGAGAAACGTGTGGTTGAAAGCGATCTCCACGTCCTGTCCGTCCACCTTGGACATCAGGTCCTCAGAAGCATCACCGACGTCTTGTGTGGTGGCTGACAACGACAGTGTCTGATCCTCTGCCTGGACTGAAACCCTGAGAGGCGTGTTGTGAAGGGCCAGAAGAGAGACTCGCTTCACAGCGGCGGCCAACTCCTCTGTCGAGACGATGACCGAAGTCGCCGCCTCTTTCGGGATGAGCTGCTTGTAGTTGGGGAACGATCCTTCGATTCTGCGCGTCACGATGGGCGTCGGCCACCTCCGACCCCCATCGTGACGGAGCGGGCTGTGCACCCGAGCCGGACGTGGCCACGCCCCAGTAACCGAATGGCACGCATGAATTGGGCACGGCGTTGCCGGCGCCGCGATCGTTGGCAAGCGCCGCGGAGGGCGAGCAGGTGACGAAGCCGAGGGCTTTCATCGGGTGACAACTCGTCGAGCCACGGCGTACACGCGCGCGGCGAAGAGCGATGGGATCGCCTGTTCGAGCCAGCGATAGGGGCGTGAGGCCTCACCTCCGTGGACGCGTCTGCCGAGCCACGGGACATCGCGAAGCATCGCACCCCCGTGCCCGCTGACCACAATCGGCGTAAGGCCAGCGGCAATAATGATCCTCCTCATCGAACCCGGGTTGAAGAACCGGATGTGTGGATCCCGCCACGGCTCCGATACTCCGCGGTCGTCGCCCATCGGATGCCACCGCCCCAAGAGGGCGAGATCCAAGCGTCGACGCCAATATGCGACATTCGGGACGGTCACGATTAAGACGCCGCCCGGTCGCAGCACGCGTGCCATCTCAGTTAATGCATCGAGCGGCAAGAACAGGTGCTCGAGAACCTCGACACTGACAACAACGTCGTACGCCCCCTGCGGAACGGGCAGCGAAGCCGCATCATCGATGCGCTGAGCCTGCAGGCCAAGCGCCCTGGCTTCCTCCACAGCATGCTCGGAGATGTCCACGCCAAGGTAGGAGCACCCGTGCCCACGTAGCCAGAGCCCTGACGTTCTCCCGTCCCCACAACCCACGTCCAAGCATTGGGCGCCTGTTGGGACCCACCGCTCGAAGAGCCGCGCGAGAGCTGGTGACGTCTGCCCCGTCGGGTGGTAGCCGTCGGTCGACCAATAGCGATCGTAGTAATCTCGCGTGGTCACGTGGCCGCCCCCTTCCACCGCACCCGGTCGACTATCACGATGCGGCCTTCATGCTCGCACGAGCCCTTCGAACTGCGCCCGGAACATCCGCCAGAGCGCGCACGAACGCGCCGGGACTGTCTCCCGTAACCTGAAGCGAGCTGGGCAGCACGACTCCAGCCATGGCGACGTCGATGACCAGCAGCGATATCGCTGCGCCAGTCAGCCCGAAAACCGCCGTGAGCGGCACCGCTCCAAGCAGCGCGGTGGCAGTTCCCAGCAGGTAGACGGCAGCCACGCGCTTGTGGCGGTTCGTCGCGAGAAGCACCAGAAACACCGTGTGCCAGAAGGTGTTGCACACGACCACCAAGAGCAAGGGATACAGCAAATCTTTTGGCGGTTCCACTGCGCCATGGGTCCACCAACGAATCATCGCTGGCGCGAAAACGGCGAGGCCCACGACGAGCGACAGCGACGCGGCGATGGCGAGCTGAGTGGCGCGTCGGAGGATCACCCTCGCCTCATCGAGATGACCTCCGCCCACCGTTCGCGAGAGTTCGGGCCAAATGGAGTTGCCGAGTGCGCCCATCGCCTGTAGTGCCACTCGCGTCACGGTCCTCGTCGTCGCGAACACGACGACCGCGGCTACTCCGAGATTTGTCCCGACAACGATGGTCATGCCCTGGATCGACAGGGCATTGCCGATCGGGAAGGCCATATACGCGACTCCGGGCACCAGCAAATCGCGGAACGTCTGAAGGTGCAGACGTTCCGGGCGAAACACGGCCCACGTCACGGCCCGGCGCAACACGACCCAGGACACCCCGAACCCCGCCACACTGCCGGCAAGGAAGGCAATCGCAGCCGCGCCTGGTCCCGCTCCGAGGAGGACAGCGCCCATGAGGGCGCCGAACTCGAAGAGACGCCCAAGTTGGCGGAGGGTGGCGCTGAGCGGATACCGGCCACCGGCCCGATACCACGAGATCG
>JAKAHF010000622.1 GCA_021815245.1 Actinomycetes bacterium | reverse complement strand
CCTCGCCGAGGGCAAGACTCCCGAGGAGGCTGACCACCTCTCCGGGCTCGCCGTTCAGTAGGGCCGGCCCGACCCCTGTCCATACCCGAGGCCGCCACAAGCGGCCTTTTGTTCTGGAAAAGGCACAACAACGCTCGCCACAAGGAGCGAGCAGGAGGTAAGCCACCATGGCAGACAACATCCTCGTCCGACTGCTCCCGGTGACCTGGCCGGTCGTCGTGACAGATCCCGCCGCGCCGGCGGTGGGTGACCCCGTGCGGTTCGGCTCGCTCACTGGCATCGCCATGCTGGCCGAAGGCGCCGGCGGAGTCGGTGCCACCCAGACCGTCGTCGACTTCGGCTTGTACGTGGCCGACCACCCGGTGAACGACCACGTCGGCGGCGGGATCGCCGTGGGCGACACCGTCTACTACGTCGACGCCGCCGATCGGCTCGAGAACGACACCAGCGGCACCCCGTACGGCATCGCCCTCGAGACCGTGGGAGCCGGCGCCACCACCACCATCAACGTCCTTCACGTGCCCGCGCCGCAGATCGGGGCCGGCCTGGTCAACACGGCCGCCCTGGCGGCCGGTGTCCTTTCCGCCGATGCTGCGGGCCGCGCCAAGGTGGCCGCCGGCTTCTTCGACGAGGCGACGGTGCTCGACAAGTTCGCGGCCGACAGCTTCGACAACGCCGAGCTCATCAAGGCCATCAAGGACGGCGCCTTCAACGCGGACGCGAACACCCGCGCCCTGTTCGATGACGGGATCTGGACCGAGGGCAAGCTCGCCCCCGCGGGCATGACCGGCACCATCGCGGCGGTCGTCGCCAACGCCAACGTCATCGGCGGCCTGCCGGTGTTGTTCCGCATCGACTGCGCCGATGCATCGGCCAACGTCGACGTCGTATCGACCCACAAGATCCGCGTGCTGGACGCCTGGGCGCTCAACACCGGCATTGCCGCCCACGCCGCCAACGACACCTGGCAGGTGAAGAACGGCGCGAACGCCATCTCGGACGCGGTCGCCAAGACGGCCGTCGTGAACGCCATCAAGCGCATCTCCACGATCGATCCGGCCCAGGCCGAGATCGCCGCCGGCGGGACGCTCCGCGTGACGACCGTCAAGGACACCAACGCGGCCGTGACCGTGTACGTGCTCGCCATCCGCGTCGCTTAGTCCCTGACCTTCCCGATTCGTTCCCTCCTCGGGGGCCGCTCATCCGGGCGGCCCTTTTGTTCCCCAAACAGCGAAGCCTTACAAGGGAGGCTGCAACATGACCGGAATACCGAACGGGAGCCCCATGGCACCCGACAACGAGAAGGGCTTTGTCAGCGTGTATGGCAGCCGCTTCTCCCCGGCGCTCCTCACCGAAGCGCTCAAGTTCATCACCAACGAGCAGCGCCGCCCGAGCCACGCTCAGCGCTTCCTGCTCGAAGACGCCATCAAGTACGGCGGGAAGCAGTGGCTCTACAACACCGGCCTCGCTGAGACGGTGACGACCTCCGACTTCCCGACGCTCTTCGGCGTCCTCATCCAGAACGACATGCTCGCCAAGTACAAGGCCTGGGTGGCCGATTGGCGCTCGTTCGTTCCCACCGGCACGCTGCCCAACTTCAACGCCCACACCTACCACAAGGTGTACGGCCAGGACGAGGTGCTTCCGCAGGTGGCGGAGAACGGCCCGTACCTCGCTGTGCAGTCGGGCACCGGGCACTACCACAACACGCTGGCGAAGTACGGCCGCAGCTACGGCATCTCCTGGGAGTCGGTCATCAACGACTCCATGGGTGCCTTCCGCGACATCGCCGACCGCTTCATGACCGCCGTCACCCGCACCGAGGCCCGGCACGCGACTGAGATGTACTCGAGCGCCACCGGCCCCAACGCGGGCCTGTTCGGCGCTCCGATCGCCGACGTCGACGGCCAGAACGTCACGAACCAGGGCGCGCTTGCTCTCAGCATCGCGAACCTGCAGACGACGTTGCGCCTCATGGCGGCCCAGACCGATCCGAACGGCGAGCCCATCTCCGTGCAGGGCGTCCACCTGGTCGTGCCGCCGGCGCTCGAGATGACCGCCCGGGCCATCCTCACCTCGACCACCGTGTGGGCGACCGCCGCGGCCTTCCCCGGTGTCCCCAACATCAACATCACCCCGCAGCTCGGCCTCAAGCTGCACGTCGATCCGTACCTGCCCGCCGTCGACGCCACCGGCAACGACAACGGCTCCTGGTATGTGTTTGCCGACAAGGCTCAGGGCAAGTGGGGGCAGATGGACTTCCTCGCCGGCCACGAGGAGCCCGAGATCTGCATGAAGGCCTCCGACAAGCTCAGCATGAGCGGCGGCCCAGTCAGCCCGTTCGAGGGCGACTTCGACTCGGACGACATCATGTACCGCGTCCGCTGCGTCCATCACGGCACGCAGCTCGACCCGCGGTACGCCTATGCGCAGGTGAGTGCCTAGTCATGGGCGGCTGCCGCTGCAAAGTCTGCGGCGCGTGGATGGGGACGGGCGCTAAGCCCGTCCCCCCCTCTCCACCCGTCCCGCAGTCAGATCCCCTTGAGGAGCAGATGCGTGCTCTCACTGTGGATGCCCCGCTCCTCGAAGAACCGGTACCCGAGCCCGAGGCCGAAGAGGCCGAGAGTGTCGAAGAACCGGCCATCGAGGAAACCCCTGCTGCGGATCCTGAGCAGGCGGTTTCCGAAGAGGCTCCGACCGAAGAGCCGGCCCCCTTGCGGACCCCG
>JAKAHF010000621.1 GCA_021815245.1 Actinomycetes bacterium | reverse complement strand
GACCGTGCCACCCAGGTCGATGGAGCTCTCCTTGACTCCCTCCACACCGCGCACCTCATCGAAGACGAGGTCCTCAAGCTCGCGACCGGTCACCCGCTCGTAGGCCGTGCGGAGGGCGGCTTCCATGACCCCGCCCGTGGCTCCGAAGATATCGCCCGCGCCCGACGAGACGCCGAGTGGTGAATCGAACATGCCGTCTTCGAGATTGTGGAAGTCGACGCCGAAGCATTTGAGCAGCCAGATGAGTTCCCGCGTGGTGAGCACGGCGTCGGTGTAAGGGGCCGCCCACGGTGCCATGTGCTCGGCGCGCGCGGCTTCGAACTTCTTGGCGGTGCAGGGCATGACCGCCACGACGAAGATCTTCTTGGGATCGATACCGGCCTGCTGCGCATAGTAGGTCTTGAGCAAGGTCGAAAGCATGCTCATGGGCGATTTGCAGCTCGACGTGTGCGGGATCAGTTCGGGGTAGAAGCGCTCGAGGAAGTTAATCCAACCCGGCGAGCACGACGTGATGAGGGGTAGCCTCTCGCCCTTCTGCAGGCGGTTGACGAACTCGGTCGACTCCTCGACGATGGTGAGGTCGGCTCCGAAGTTGGTGTCGAACACCTTGGCGAACCCGACCCTGCGGAGCGCTGTGACGAGTTTGCCGGTCACCGGCGTGCCCGGCCTGAAGCCGAAGCCCTCGCCGATGGCGGCTCTGATGGCCGGGGCGGTTTGTACGACCACGTGCAGGTCGGGGTTCGCGAGAGCTCGAAGCACGGGGCCTGTGGACGCCGTCTCGACGAAAGCCGCCGTGGGGCAGACATTGGAACACTGGCCGCAATGAATGCAGACCGAGTCGATCATGTCGGCCTCGTGGGCCGGCGCGACTACCGTCTGGAACCCGCGCTTGTGGGCGGATAGGTTGCTGACGCCTTGCACCTCGGAACACACGCGGATGCACCGTCCGCAGAGGATGCACTTCTCGGCGTTGCGTCGCACGGGCGAGCTCGCGTCCACCGGGGAGCGCTTGCGCTCACCCTCGAACATGCGGACCCATACGCCCAACTCGTATGCGAGCCTTTGCAGCTCGCAGGAGAGGTTGCGCATGCATGTCTGGCAGTCCTGGGGGTGGTTGTCGAGAATGAGCTCGACGACGTCGCGCCGCAGCCTGCGGAGCAGTACCGACGAGGTGGTGACCCGCATTCCCTCGGCAACGGGGAACGAGCACGACGGCACCGGGTTGCGTTGGCCCTCGACTTCGACCAGGCACACGCGGCAGGCTCCGACCACGCTGAGGTCGGGGTGGTAGCAGAGGCTTGGGACACGTATGTTCACCGAGGCGGCCGCCTCGAGGACCGTGGTCTTCTCCGGTACCGTGACCTGGATGCCGTCGATCCAGAGTGTGACCATCTTTTCAGTCGCCATGGCCACCTACTCCTTGTTCACCGCGTCGAACTTGCAGACTTCGAAGCACCGCCCACACTTCGTGCAGAGCGCGCCGTCGATGACGTGCGCCTCTTTCTTGGCGCCGCTGATGCAGTTCACGGGGCAATTGCGGCGGCAGACGCCGCAACCGGTGCATTTCTCGGCATCGATCGTGAACGTCAACAGGTTGCGGCAGACTTTGGCGGGGCAGCGCCTGTCTCTGATGTGGGCCTCGTACTCGCCGCGGAAGTGCGTGATGGTGCTGATGACCGGGTTGGGAGCCGACTGGCCCAGACCGCATAGGGAGGCGCGCTTGATCGTGTCTCCGAGTCGCAGCAACTTCTCGATGTCGCCCTGCTGCCCCTCTCCTGACGCGATGCGGTCGAGGATCTCGAGCATGCGCTTGGT
This sequence comes from Actinomycetes bacterium, assembly GCA_021815245.1. The sequence continues at coordinate 913 of JAKAHF010000621.1, read as the reverse complement.
GCCTTCCCGGCAGGGGACGCATTTGCCGCACGACTCGTCTTGCGTGAAATCGATGAAGAAACGCGCGACGTCGACCATGCAGGCGTCTTCATCGATGACGATCATGCCGCCGCTTCCCATCATGGAGCCGGCCGCGGTGAGAGACTCGTAGTCGACCGGGGTGTCGAGAAACGACTCGGGCAGGCATCCGCCGGCCGGACCGCCGGTCTGCACGGCCTTGAACTGCTTGTTGCCGGGTATACCGCCGCCCACCCCGTAGACGACTTCGCGCAGTGTCGTGCCCATGGGCACCTCGACGAGGCCGGTGTTGCGCACCTTGCCCGCCAGGGCGAAGACCTTCGTGCCCTTGCTCTTCTCGGTGCCGATGGATGCGAACCATTCGGGACCGTCGAGGATGACCACCGGCACGTTGGCCAGTGTCTCGACGTTGTTGATGACGGTCGGCTTGCCCCAAAGCCCGCTCACCGCGGGATAGGGCGGCCGGGGCTTGGGCGTGCCGCGAGACCCCTGAATCGAGGCGATGAGGGCCGTTTCTTCGCCACATACGAAGGCGCCGGCGCCGAGCCTGATCTCGATGTCGAAGTCCCAGGCGGTGCCGAAGATGCTGTTGCCCAGAAAACCGGCCTCGCGGGCCTGCGAGATGGCGAGTTCCAAGCGCCTGATGGCGAGTGGGTACTCGGCGCGGATGTAGACGAAGCCCTGCTTTGCGCCGATGGCGTATCCGGCGATGATCATGCCCTCGATGACCGTATGGGGGTCGCCCTCGATGGTGCTACGGTCCATGAAGGCTCCGGGGTCGCCCTCGTCGGCATTGCAGATGATGTACTTCTCGTCGCTCTTTTGAATGGCCGCGTAGTTCCATTTGACCCCGGTGGCGAACCCTCCGCCACCGCGACCGCGCAGACCCGATCTG
>JAKAHF010000620.1 GCA_021815245.1 Actinomycetes bacterium | reverse complement strand
GCCGCAAATGCCGTCGGCAAGCCGCATCGGGGGGCTGCCTTGAGATTCAGGTTCGTTGTTATGCAGACACTTTAGTGCTGCGACGGTTGAGTTGGCCAGACTGGATAAACACTGTTAGGCAGGCGATGGGAGAGCCAAGTCAGCTTTCATACGAACAAGAAGTCCTACGGGTGTTGGTCTATGAGTTCCGCTCTGATGACCGGCGAGAGACCGATGAGAAGATACGGAAGGTTCTCGGGGACAAGGAACTTGGCGAGTATGACGCGTCACGGGTGCAGATTCTTCGCAGCCTGAAGGATGATCTGCAGACCGAGATCAGGCAGGACGTGAAATCACAGTACTTCGTGGGTGGCTACGGCTCATACGCGCATGTCAAGGACTTTGACCTGGAGAAGTTGACGGCTGATATGTCGAAGAGACATCCCAAGGTATCGATTGATGAGATCTCCGAGTTCATTCCGTACGCTATCTACGTCTATTACATGCGTTGAAGAGCTGCCTAACAGGCGCCTGCAGCCGACTTGCCGGCGTCGGCTATCGCATGGAGTACCATGGCCAACGGGCGCGGCTGACGCGCTGAGTCGTTAGACGTACGACAGAACGGGATTGTCTGATGACATCATCGGAATCTGTGGCAGAACACCGTTCGTCACGTGTGCGAGGATTGCTTGCATCACTGGCGGCCGTTCCGGCGCTCTGCATCGGAGCTTTCGTGATGAGCCGAAGCGGTGTTGGATACGGGCTCTGGCTTCAGAATGTCGTTGTCGGTGCGATTCTGACAGTGGTTTGCGTAGCAATGGCAGCGGTCCCCAGATCTCGCGGTCGCACCAGCTCAGCAGTGTGGACGGGTGTGACCGTTGTCGCCTTGGTCGTCCTTGGGGCCGCGCTGACTCAGGCCGGGGTTGACGGCGTCCGACGCTGGTTACCCATCGGCCCGCTTCGGCTGCATGTCGCGTCAGTAGCCCTTCCGGTGTTGCTAATCGCGATTGGACGTCAGGTGAACTCGGGCGCTGAGCGAAACCGGCTGCTGCTGGCCCGAATCGTCGCAATCGCGACCGTAGCGACACTGCTGATGCAGCCGGATGCCTCCCAAGCGAGCGCCTTTGCCCTCGCGGTGGCGGTTCTGTTCCTGCTGGGTCGAAGGTCTTCGAGCGCCGATTGGCTCGTCGTGATGATCGTCGTCGCCTGCGCTGTAGCAACGTGGTTCAGGTCCGATTCGTTGGCTCCGGTCCCGCACGTGGAGGGCGTAGTCAGCTTGGCGGCTGACATTGGTCTGGCCTGGCTTACCGGCTGTCTGGTCGCGCTTGTGCTGTTGCCCCTTCCGTTCCTCGTCACCGCTGTGAGTCTGAAAGGCGAAGGCACCGTTCATCTGGCCATTGCTGTGTACCTCGTCGCGGTCTGCGCGGCTCCTTTCATTGGTGCATACCCTGTTCCAGTGATTGGCCACGGACTATCTCCGATCCTTGGCTATTTCTTCGCGTTGGCGTGGTCCGTTCGGAGTCAAGCCGCGCCCAGACGTAGCACCGCCGTCGATGCGAACACGAGTTTGAGCAAGACGGCTTGACGTCCAACTGCGCAAGATGGTGGCGATTGCCAGAAGAGACTGCCGCGACGTGCTGCTTTCGGCCGAGTATCCTGGCTACGCATGCCTCGGATTGGCCGAAGGCGTCTCGCGACGGTCTGCACAGGAGGCCATCAAGGCGGATTGGAGGCAGCACCAGGAATGGTTGAGGAGCTGATGACGTCTAACAAGATGGCATGAAAAGGACGCTTCACCGACACTGTCGTTGTGTCCAGCAACGATAGGAAGGAGAAGCGCCGATGCCAACCTACTACCTGGGCCTGGATGTGCACAAGGTGCGTACCCAATACTGCCTCATGGACCAGTACGGAGAGATCCTCAGGGAGGGCAGCGTCCCCACCGAGGAAGCCCCGACCTTGGTCCCGGAGGAAGAGACGACGGTTGTCCTCGAAGCCACCGGTAGCTGGCACGCCACCTACGACGCGCTCGTGACTACCGGTGCTGCCGTCAAGCTGGCCCACCCCGCCCGCATCAAAGCCATCGCCTCAGCCAAGGTGAAGACCGACAAGATCGACGCCCGCATCCTTGCGCACCTCCTGCGTGCCGACCTCATCCCCGAGGCCTGGGCGCCGCCGGCCCATGTGCGTGAGCTCCGAGACCTGGTGCGCCTGCGCTGGCGCTTCATATCCCAGCGCACCACCGCCAAGAACCGCATCAGCAACCTGCTCGCCCGCGAGAACCGGCACTTTGCCGGAACCGATCTGTTCGGCAGAGCCGGGAGGCAGTGGCTCAAGGAGCTCGAACTGCCGGCCCACACCCGAGGTCTCATCACCTTACTGCTCGTCTCCGTCGAAGAAGCTGACGCCCACGTCGCCTCCCTCACCGCCCGGCTGCATGAGTTGCTCGACGGGGATCCAGACATGCGCCTGCTCATGAGTATCCCCGGCGTGGGCTTCATCACCGCCGCCATCCTGGTCGCCGAGGTCGGCGACTGGAGCCGCTTCGCCTCGGCAAGACAGCTCTCCGCCTACTTCGGCATCGTCCCATCGGTCAGGGCCTCGGCCTCAGTCGCTCACTACGGGCACATCACTCGAATCGGGAGCCCGCACGCGAGGCGGGCCATCGTGGAGGCGGCCCATACGGCAAGGAAGCTGCCCGGGCCGGTTCGTAGTCAGTACCTCTCTCTCGTCAAGCGTCGCGGCAAGAAGGTCGC
>JAKAHF010000619.1 GCA_021815245.1 Actinomycetes bacterium | reverse complement strand
CAAGTTCGTCTCCACCGGCGAGAAACTGGGCGACTTCGAGTACTTCCACCCCGACCGCATGGCGTCGCGCATCCTGGGCATGGGCGACGTCCTCTCCTTGATCGAGCGGGCGGAAGAGTCCATGGACAGGAAGACGGCCGAGGAACTCGAGCGGCGGCTGCGCAAGGCGCAGTTCACCTTCGACGACTTCCTCGACCAGCTGCAGCAGGTACGCAAGATGGGCTCGTTGTCGAGTATCCTCGGGATGATCCCCGGGGTTCCGGCCAACAAGCTGAAGGGCCTGCAGGTCGACGACAAGGCGTTCGATCGCATCCAGGCGATCATCCTGTCGATGACGGCCGAGGAGCGGCGCCACCCCGACATCATCAGCGGCAGCCGACGCAAGCGCATCGCCGCCGGGTGCGGCCTGGACATCCAGGCGGTCAACCAGCTCCTCAACCAGTTCAAACAGATGCAGAAGATGATGAAGCAACTCGGGTCGGGCCGCATGCCCAAGAACCCTTTCGGGGGGATGTTCGGCGCATGACCGGGGGAGTGGGCTCCATCGTTGCATGAACGTGATCACGGTGACGGCAGTATCGAGAGGAGGTGAGTAATGGCGGCAGCGATTCGACTGGCCCGCAGGGGCAGCAAGAAACGTCCGACCTACCGGATCGTGGTGGCGGACTCGCGTTCTCCCCGCGACGGCAGGTTCATCGAGACCATCGGGTACTACAACCCGCAGATGGAGCCATCGTTGATCGAGGTCAACGAGGACAAGGCGAAAGAGTGGCTCTCGGTCGGGGCACAACCCTCCGACGCGGTGCGCAAGCTCCTGGCAGTCAAAGGCATCGTTTGAGGGCCCGGTAGCGTGACGGCACCGACGGTAGCAGAGAGAAGGGAGATCTGGAGTGGAGGCTGACGTGAAGGATCTGCTCGAGTATCTCGCAAAGTCACTCGTCGACCACCCGGACGACGTGAGCGTGAACGCGACCGAGAACGAGTCGACGGTCGTCCTCGAGCTGAGCGTGGCCCACGACGACATCGGCAAGGTCATCGGCAAGCAAGGGCGCATCGCCAGAGCTCTCAGGACCATCGTCAAAGCGAGCGCCGTCAAGAACGGCAAACGGGCGATCGTCGAGATCGTTGACTGAGCGCTGCCTTCAGAACGACGCATCCTGCCGTCTGGTGCGTCCGGCCGGCCAGGCTTCGTTGTGAAACGAGTCCTGGACTCGGCGGCGTGACCCGTCCCGACTGGATCGAAGTCGGGCAGATAGCGAGGGCCCATGGAGTGCACGGGGAGGTCCGGGTGACCCCACTGTCGGATGATCCCGAGCGCTTCTCGGTGGGCTCCTCGCTGTACGCCCGTCCGACCAGCCGCAGCAGCGCCGGCGCTCGCGAGGCCGGGGAGCGCGTGTTGCTGCGCATCACCTCGTCCCGCGGCGACCCCGCCCTCCCCATCGTCGGGTTCGCCGGCGTGACCGGCCGTGACCAGGCGGAGGAGTTGCGCGGCCACGTCCTCGAGATCCCCTCCACCGAACTGGACGAACTCGAGGACGGCGAATTCTACTACTTCGACCTCGAGGGGCTGGAGGTGCGCAACCTCGCGGGCGAAGCGGTGGGCACGGTGGCCGAGGTGCTGGAGTCGCCCGCGAACGTCATCCTCTCGGTGGCACTCACGGCCGGGCGGACGGTGCTCCTGCCCTTCGTCGAGGAGGTCGTGCCCGACCTCGACATCGCCGGCGGCTACGTGGTCGTCGACCAGCGGTACCTTTCGGCCGACGAAGGGTAGCGTCCCCGCATGCGCCGGTTGCACGTCTTCACGCTCGTCCCCGAGGCTTTCGCATGGTTCCGCGGGCAACACCCGGTGGCCGACGCCCTCGCTGCGGGTATGGTGGCGCTGACGGTCCACCAACTGCGTGACTACTCGCCCTATAAGCACCAACAGGTCGACGACACGCCGTACGGCGGGGGTCCGGGCATGGTGCTGCGCGTCGACGTCGTCGCCGCGGCTCTGGAGGGCGTCTTCGGCGTTCCGGCGGGCGAGGTGCGGCGCGATCGAGATGTGGTCCTCCTCGGCCCGGGGGGGCGCCCCTTCGACGACGCCCTGGCCACCGAGTTCGCCGCCGCGGAACGGGATCTGGTCCTCATCTGCGGGCGCTACGAGGGCTTCGACGCCCGGGTGCTCGAACTCCTCGCCTCGTCCGAGCTGTCGGTGGGACCGTACGTGCTCGCGGGGGGAGAGGTGGCCGCGCTCGCGGTCCTCGAGGCGACCATCAGAAAGATCCCCGGCGCGCTCGGCAACGAGGAGTCCTTGGTTCAGGAATCGTTCGGCGAGGGGCTAGGCGGCGATGTCGAGTACCCTCAGTACACACGCCCGCGGGAGTACTCCTGACGAGAGGTCCCCGCCGTCTTGTTGAGCGGCAACCACGGAGAGATCGCCCGGTGGCGGGCGGCGCATGCGCGACCTTCGCTCTGGGACGAGTGGGCGTCCGGTCGGGTGCGCCCACTGCCGGTGTCCGACGAGCCTGTCGCGCGGCGCGGGTAGCGGCGCTCGTGGCTGAGCAGTCGTCCTCGACGCCGGGTGTCGGCTCGGCGCGGCCGTCCGGGTGGGTGCGTAGTTCGGTCACTTGGGCCGGCGTGGTGGCCGGATTCGTGGCCGCGCGCGTCGTGCTGCGTCACGAGACCGTGCCCCCGTCGGCGCCGCCCTCCGCGGCCGGCCCGACCCGCGACGCGGCCCTCGCGGCCCTCGAGACCGAGA
>JAKAHF010000618.1 GCA_021815245.1 Actinomycetes bacterium | reverse complement strand
CGCAGGATCTCACCCGGATGGGTGGGCCGGCGCTTCATCGGGATGTCGTTCGGGATGCTCACAACTCCTCACCTCTGGTGGTCGTCACAGAACGAACAACAACAGCCCCGCCACCGCAGTCATGACCATGATGAAAACGCGATACGCCCTTTCCGGTATCTTGCCGGCCGCCAGGATGCCGATTGCGGCGCCGACCGCTATCGCGGGGATCATGATAGCGTCAAAGGCCAGTGTGTCCCCGCTGATATTCTTCCAGAAGAAGACTTGGAGAGGGACCTTCATCAGGTTGATGATGAGGAAGAACCAGGCCGCCGTCCCGATGAACGAGTTCTTCGGCAGACGCATCGAGAGGAGGTAGATGGACGTTATCGCTCCCGCCGCGTTGCCGATCATGGTGGTGAAGCCCGCCGCAAGGCCTGCCACGATCCCGAACCACAGGGCATTGGGGTAGCGAGGCTCCTTCTTGCGCACGTCCTGCCAGACCATGAGCGCCAACAGCGCCAAGATGATGCTGCCAAGAAGATACCGGAACGAGGTGTCGGACAGCTTTCCGCCCACCGCGACACCCGCTGCGAGACCGACCACAGCGCTGGGTAGGAGCTTGAGCAGGTATTTCCATTCTGCATTCCTGCGATACCAGGCCACCGCGAAGATGTCGCCGACACACAGCATGGGCAGAAGGAGGCCGGTGGAGGCCCTGCCCCCGAACGAGATGGCCATCAAAGGGATGAACATCAGCGTCAGGCCGGTGATCCCGGATTTAGACATGCCGATCACCATGCCGCTGACAACGGCAAGCACCCACGCGTAGGTCTCCACCTGAGAGATGTCAAAGTGCATGGCTGCACGCTCGTCGCATCTGGGTCCTCCGGAACGGTCGGGTTGTCCGGCTAGTATAGGGTCCCGCATGGCGACGCCGGCCAGGTTATGCAACCGTCCTCGCTATCGGAGAATCCTACAAGTCGATCAACTGGTCGCGTCCGATGCTGACGATGCGTTCACCCGGCACACCCGCCGTTTCGGCGAACTCAGGCCAACGGCGGACGGAAGCAATGACGCGATCTAGCATCTGATTCGCCTGGGCGATCTTGATACCAGCCGCGGTGGAGAGAGCATGCAGGTCCTCACGCCCGAATCCCTCGCGCTTTCCGTTGATGCTCATCTGATGCCTGCTAGTCCACTCGCCTGCGGGATTCAGCGCGTACGAGACGTCGAAAGCGGATGAGAGAGACCACTCACCGCGTCGGTCCATCAAGAAGGCGATGTTCTTCACGTGATCGTCACAGTTGCGGCCTACCACATTGAAGAACGCCCGCAGCACCTGCTGCTCGACGTCGATTCGCGACAGACCCAGGCGTCTGATGACCCCGATAGCTTGTTCGTAGGAGTAGCTCGCAGGCTGCCTGTAGTCAAAGTGCGCCAAGGCTCCCAAGGACTGCATGTGAAGCTTGCCTCCGCGCACGATCCTATCGAACCGTTTTGTCATGAAGTGGCTCCGCCCACCTTCGTGATGTAGGCGGCACGGCATCATCTCCACGCCGGCCTCCAGGGCCATCAGGTGGTAGGCGTATTCGATCCTTCCGTAGCCAAGCGGAGCGGACATCTCAGCATCACTGCGACTGGAGACCCCGTCAAACTTCATGATCCAGTGCTCGAAGCCCGCGCCCGCGTCCACCTGGCCCGACCTGAATTCGCCAGTCGTCGGATTCCAGGCCAAGATAGCCTTGGCCCTGGCACCGCCAGCCGAGGTACCGACCCGCAGTATGTCGTTGACGGCATCACGGTCTTCGTCAACGGAAAGCACCCCTCTGAGACCGGAGCGCTCATTGAGTATGCGATTGGCCAAGTCCACTAGACTCGCTACTTGAACCGCGTGCTCACTGTCCGGCGCCTCGAGGGTCGCAGGTTCAAACTCGAGTGCTCCCATGCCCCGCCTGCCTATGTAGCACAGACGTTCGACTGGATGAAAGCTCTCGGCAGTCCTTCCCTGAGACGCAAGCCAAGCGTCAATAACAGCGTTGCCGAATTTGTCCGGCAGCGAGTCGGCGAGCAAGCCCGGCAATCCCTTGAAGGTGTTCCTTGCCAGGGCTGGGAATTCGTACGGGAATTCAGCCAACGGCATTGTGAGCGGCGCCAACTGGATACCGCTTCTCAAGAACTCGGGGGAGTATTGAAAGACTCCTATCTCGCGGTCTTCAAGCCATGTGACGGCACCTATCAGACTTCCCCAGAGCAAGACGCGCGCATCATTGTTCACGCTGGTTCCCCTCGTCGCCCCACGCCCACGCGGAGACTTCGGAGCTTTTTGATGCAGGATGTGCGCGTCTGCGTTCTCGCGCGGTCGCTCCAACTCTCTCAATGGGTCTCACGGTAGGATCAGGCAGCAGACTCTCAAGACTCTGCTGGATCTTCAGTGCCGTGAGCACCCGGATGAAAGTATCCAGCGACGCCCCCTCGCCCCTAGCCAGTCTTCCGATGGTTCTTGGCGAGAGGCCTGCCTCCTTGGCGAGTTCTCGCTGTGTCATGTTGCGGGAAAGCCGTATGCTCTCCAATCGCTGGCACAACGCAGCCTCGATCTGACTGCTCGTCGCCGAGAGGAAGTCCACCTTATAAGCCATATATTGCTGCTTTCCCATTGTTTGGCGGCTTTACACGCAACATACTACCGTTTATACCGGACTCCGTCAACGCAGCCAATGCGCAACATATTGCTGTTAGCTACGAAAATACGCAGATTAACAG
>JAKAHF010000617.1 GCA_021815245.1 Actinomycetes bacterium | reverse complement strand
GCCCAGATCGAGTAGTTGTACGCCACGGCGGCCAATCTTGCTACGTCGCGGTCGAGAAGGTCCTGGAGCGTGGTGGAGTCGTAGACGTTCTGCACCGACGAGCGCACCTCTTCCCAGAGCCCGACGAAGACGCAATCTCCTTTGAAAAGGCAGTCGGACGAGTTGGGATCGGTCAGGCATTCGACAGGTGAGAACGAGCCTTGGATGCTCTCGATGACGTCGCCCACGGTGATGCTGCGCGGATCTCTCGCCAGCAGGTAGCCACCCCGGGGACCGCGTCTGGCTTCCACCAAGCCGGCGTGCTTCAGCTCGTTCAGCAGAACCTCGAGGAATCGCTGCGGGATGCCCTGGGCTTTGGCGACGTCTTCGATGCGCGTGGGGGTGCCGTCGGTGCGGCGCGCCAGCTCGAAGAGCGCACGAAGGGCGTATTGGCTCTTCTGCGTGATCATGACTCACTACCCCCAACGGGATTGTGCATCTTGTCCGTAGCTATTATGCACTATGTGCATACGCCCGCCAATGCTTCCGGCGATGTAGTAATGGTTGCGAAGCGGCGCGCAGCCTACCCGGTACCGGGCGCCGACGGGCGCTCGCGACCGGTGAGGCAGGAGGAGAGGGCCGCGCCGGCCGGGATGCGTCAAGCCGCCTGCAGGTGCTCGAAGAGGGCCGTCGACAGGTATCGTTCGCCGGCGTCGGGCAGGAGGACCGCGATCGTCTTGCCTTCGAACTCGGGCAACCGCGCCAGGCGCACGGCCACCGCTGCCGCCGCTCCCGAGGAGATGCCGCACAAGATGCCTTCCTCGCGGGCGAGCCGTCGCGCGATTTCGATGGCCTCGTCGTTCTCGACTTGCTCGACCCAGTCGACGATCGACAGGTCGAGATTGGCGGGGATGAACCCGGCTCCGATGCCCTGGATCTTGTGGCTGCCGGGCTTCAGGTCGACACCGGCCAGTTTCTGACTGATAACGGGACTCGCCGCCGGTTCGACCGCGACCGAGTAGAGCGGCTGCTGCCGGGTCTGCTCGAAGTAGCGCGACACGCCGGTGATCGTTCCGCCGGTGCCGACGCCGGCCACGAACACGTCGACATGGCCGTCGGTGTCGGTCCAGAGTTCCGGACCGGTGGTGCGTTCGTGAATGGCCGGATTGGCCGGGTTGCGGAACTGCTGGGGGATCCAGTAGCGTTCGGGATCCTCGGCCGCCAGGGCTTCAGCCCGGGCGATCGCTCCCTTCATGCCTTCAGCGCCGGGCGTCAGGATGAGGTCGGCCCCAAGATATGCCAGCACTTTGCGGCGCTCGAGACTCATGGTCTCGGGCATGGTCAGGCTCAGTTTGTAGCCCCGCGCCGCGGCGACATAGGCCAGTGCGATGCCGGTGTTGCCGCTGGTCGGCTCGATGATCTCGATGCCCGGCCTCAGCAGGCCCTTGGCTTCGGCGTCCCAGATCATGGCCGCACCGATGCGGCACTTGACCGAATAAGAGGGGTTGCGGCCCTCGATCTTCGCCATGACCGAGGCTTTGGCGCCCACGGTGATGCGGTTCAGGCGCACGAGCGGCGTGCGACCGATGGAGAGCGAGTTGTCGTCGTAGATGGCTGCCATGTTCGTCACCCTTTCTGCGCCGATGCCGGGGCCCTACTGCTGTGATGCAGCGAGGGCCTGGTCGAGGTCGGCGATGATGTCGTTGATGTCTTCGAGACCCACCGAGATACGCACGAGGTCGGGAGACACCCCGGCCGCGAGCTGCTCCTCGGGCGTGAGCTGCTGGTGGGTGGTCGAGGCCGGATGGATCACGAGGGTCTTGGCATCGAGCACGTTGGCCAGATGCGAGGCCAACCTGACCGAGCCGACGAACGTCTTGCCGGCCTCCAGCCCGCCTTTGACGCCGAAGCCGAACACCGCGCCGGGTCCGAGAGGCAGGTAGCGATTCGCCCGCTCGTGATCGGGATGTCCGGGCAGGCCGGCGTAGTCGACCCACGAGACCGCCGGGTGCGACTCGAGGTACTTGGCGACCTCCAGGGCGTTCTCGGCGTGCTTGCGGGCCCGCAGCGGCAGGGTCTCGAGGCCCTGGATGAAGAGCCAGGAGTTGAATGGCGAGATGGCCGCGCCCAGGTCGCGCAACAGCCCGGTGCGGACTTTGAGCACGTACGCCAGGCCGGGGGCGACCGCTTTGTCGTGGTTGCCGAAGGCATCCCAGAAGTTGACGCCGTGATAGGCCTCGTCGGGCTCGGTGATCTCGGGGAACTTGCCCGCCGACTTCCAATCGAAGTCGCCCTTCTCCACGATCGCCCCGCCGAGAGAGGTGCCGTGGCCGCCGATCAGCTTGGTGAGCGAGTAGACGGCAACGTCGGCCCCGTGCTCGATGGGGTTGAAGAGAGGGGGCGGCGTGACGGTGTTGTCGATGATCAGCGGCAGCCCGTGCCGGTGGGCCACTTCGGCGATGGCCTCGAAGTCGTCCACGTTCCCCTTGGGGTTGCCTATGGACTCGGTGTAGAGCAGCCGGGTATTCTCGTCGATGGCGGCCTCGAAGTTGCACACGTCGCGCGAGTCGACGAAGCGGGCTTCGATGCCGAAGCGCTTCAGCGGATACGAGAACTGCGTGTAGGTGCCGCCGTACAACTTGTCGCCGGTCACGAAGTTCTGCCCGGCCGAGGTGATCGCGGTGATGGCATAGAAGATGGCCGACATGCCCGACGCGGTGGCAACCGCCCCGCTGCCCCCGTGCATCGCGGCGAGCCGTTTCTC
>JAKAHF010000616.1 GCA_021815245.1 Actinomycetes bacterium | reverse complement strand
CCCGCTTGTGAGTCTCGTAGGCCGAGTGGAACTCGGCAAGCAGGAGATTCGCGGCATCGACGAGTGGGCGCAGCCGGAGTTCGGCGAGCGCCTCGCGGTAGCCGGTGAGAGCAGTCCGTACGGGCTCAAAGAAGGGTTCCATCGACGCCGTACGCCTGCTGGGGAAGAATGCGAGGGTGTCGTCGATGTCGGACGCCCGCTGCTCGCACGAGTGCGATCGCCCGAGCCAGGCGAGGCAGCGCTCGAGACTCTCGAGATCCTTGCGCAATGTCGCCGTCACCCGCGGGCTCTCGGCGGCCGCCGTCAGGGCGGCTCTGATAGCTACGATCAACTCGCCGGCCGCGGTTTCCACACGTGTCGCCACACCGAACGACTCGGCGCGCCCAGAAACGACCTCCACGACCACCTGCGGCCGCTCCTGTCCAAGGCCCCGAAGCCGGTCGTACAGGGGCACCAATTGCTTTCGAAGCCGGCCGCCGGCTGAGGCCAACACGGCGAGTTGCCCTCCATCGGCGCGCTCGGTGACGGCCTCCCACGCTTCGCGACTGATCTTCTCCTTCACGAGCGACGCCGCCTCGGCCTCCAGGATGGTCGCGGCCGGATCGGTACCCGTTTCGAGGTACCGCTGCCGCACGAGGCGGCGGCAGAGACTGTGAATGGTGCCCACCATGGCCCTGTCGAGGCAGCGGGCCAAGTCGGGTCGCCCCTGCTCCTCGAGGGCCGCGCGGATGCGACTCACCAGTTCGGAGGCCGCCTTGCGGGTGAAGGTGACCGCAACAAGCTGTTCGGGCTGGAGACCCTCCTCGATCAACGCGCGAACGAAGTAGGCCACGAGGAGCCTGGTCTTGCCGCTGCCGGCTCCCGCCGCTACCAGGAGCGGCGAACGCTCATCGAGCACGGGGGTTCGTTGCAGTTCGGACAGTCCAAGGGCGTCGATGCAACTCAAGGCCGATACCCCCCCTGGCGGCTACGACAGACCGGCGCCAGCTCGCACCACGGCGGGCACGACCGCTCATCGCGCGGTGCGATGACTCCGCTCCGCATGCCCTCGATGGCCTGCCGGCTGATGTCGCGGGTTCTCTGAAGCACTTCGTCGAGAGTGGTCTCGTCGAGCGTACGGCAACCCTGCACGGCGCCTTCGCCGAGTAGCTCGACCGCACCCTCGACCGCGATACCCGCCCGTTTCTTGTCTGACAGGCACAGGTACCCGCCGCCCAGCACCGCGCTGTGGGGGCGCTCGGCAGCCACGGCCATGAGATACAGAGGCAGCTGCAGACCCTCTTCGCGGCCGATCGCCGCCGAACTGGGTATGGCCCCGCTCTTGTAGTCGATGATGAAGAGCGCCCTCCTGTCAGGCGTGGTGTCGACGCGGTCGACCCGCCCGTGCACCTTGAAACCGCCGACGTCGACCCCGTAACGACTGCCCACCCACATCTCGAGGTCCCGCGGAACGAGAGACCAGCCGCCGGCCACCTCCATGTCGAACAGGTTGCCGGCCATGCGTCGCAGCTGCCAGCCGGCTACGCGCCGCTCGGCTACCGAGCCGGGACACTCGGCGCTGTTGACGTGTTCTTCGACGGCACGATCGGCGAGACTCCTGGCCACCTCCAGGCTGTCGGCGACCAAAGGTAGGAGGCCCAGGGATGCGAGCTGCTGGTAGACGCTGCTCAGAACGCTGTGAAGAAGCTGACCGATCTGCCGGCCGTCGAGCTCGGTCTCCAATTCCTCGGCTCCGACGATCCTCTGCACGAACCAGACGAATGGGCACCGTGCGTAGGTCTCGAGGACCGAGGGACTGAAGCGCTTCGTTGCGGCAAGGTCGGCAAGCACCTCTGGGTCGGACAGAGCCTCGGGAACGCACTCCCACGCCGGAAGAGGAGCACGATAAGCCTGGCCGGCGCCATCGAGCCTCGTGCCCATCGCCGCGCACGCACGCTCGTAGTGACGCCTTGTAGGCGCCGAGCTCGCACTGAACACCTGGTCGCCCAGTGTGCGGCTCAGGCTCTCACCGTCGTCTCTGCCGAGCAGATCTCTGGCCGACGTGAAGAAGTGTGAAGGTATGGCCTCGGAGCCGTCGTCCTCGGCATCGCGGGTGCTCAAGTAGAGAAGACGCGAGGCCCGTGAGACCGCGCTCACGAAGAAGGCCGCCTCATCGTCGGTCTCTTCGGTGAAGAGTCCCCCGCCCATGCGGTCGAGTTGCGCCTTTTGTGAAGGTGAGAGCAGCGAGGGTCGATCTCCGCGCCCGGGGAACTCGCCCTCGACGAGCCCCAGCACGAACACCACCGGGAATCGGCGTGCACGTGCCCGCTGGACGCTCAGTACCTGAACCGCGGTGGGGTCCTCTCGCCGGGCCGCCACAGCCGCGGAGCCAAGACCGGCCACGGCCGTATCGAAGTCGATCGACCCCGTGGGATCACCGCTATCAGAGCACGACAGGCGGGAGAGTGTGGCAAGAGCATCGAGCAGGGCTCGATACGCGCGCACGTCCTCCTCGAGATCGCCGCTACCCGGTGCGCAGCCGGTTGCGGCGGCGATCATCATGTGGCGGGCGAGCCCTAGGGCGGCTGCCGGATCGAGCCTGCCCTCGATCGCGCCCATTCGCCACAGCGGCGCCATATCGTGCAGGCCGATGTCACTCCCAAAACCAGCGATGACCCGCACGCCTTTGGCTGTCGACCGCCGGTAGCGCAACTCCACCTCGGCGACTCTGTCGAGAGACAGCCCGCTGTAGGGACTGCGCAGATAGG
>JAKAHF010000615.1 GCA_021815245.1 Actinomycetes bacterium | reverse complement strand
GATCTTGTTTCCACCTTCTTCAGCCAGCAGTATCACGGTTCGCTACCTCGCTTAGGTGGTGCCCGCCGACGGGGGCACTCCACGGTGTTTGGTGGCCACGGTGTAAAGCCACATGCCGTTCAAGATCGTGAACAGCACTATGAACGCCAGGCATACGGCGAGCATGTTGAGGGAGGTCAGGAGGCCCAGGGCTACGAGGATACCCGCGAAGATGGCGAGACGGACGAGAAAGCCGCCGATCGTGACGAGCGGCACCATGAGGAACTTCCTCTGCGAAACCCACCGCTGCAGACGCATCGAAAGCACGTGGTAGGCCGCTGCAAGAACAAGCCCGATAACTACCGATATCGCGGTAATCGCCAGAACGTCCCTCCCGGTCAACCTACGGGTTTCTCTCCTACGGGAGCCTATTCAGGTCATCATCCTCGTCTTCCGCGACCACTTCTCTCGTCTCGCTCTTCTTCTTGATGCCCCGGCCCCCGGAACCCGTCGAGAAGAGGATGTAGACCAGATACACGAAGCCTAGACCTGCGCCCACGAACACCCCGGCAACCATGAGCCACGGCAGCGTATGAAGGAACCGGTCCAGTAGGTAGCCGATACCGGTGAAGACCAGCACCAGAGCTACGAAGGTGAACGCGAGGCTTCCTGCCTCGGGCGGTTCCCGCCGGGAATCCCTGCTCATGAGTGCACCGACAGCATTATAAACAGCCCACCTTTGCCGGAGCAAGAAATATTCCCAATTGTAATAGTTTCGCTGGCTGAAACCTCATTTGTTACATAGATAACGCTGCTCGATATCGAGATATTGAAATTACTGAACTCGATTCACAAGCGTCGCGGGGTCTCAGCCCATCCTCACGAGGCGCGTTCGGGCCTCTTCGAACATCTCCATGGAGAGCGGATCAGGGTAGGTGCCGCAGAAGTAGACGGCCACGACTCCTGCGTTGATGATCGTCTTGGCGCACGTCACGCACGGCTGAAGCGTGCTGTACATCTCGGCGCCGTTGATCGCGACTCCGTGGTATGCGGCCTGGATGATGGCGTTCTGTTCCGCGTGAAGACCCCGGCACAACTCGTGCCGCTCTCCCGACGGGATGCCCATCTGATCGCGAAGGCATCCGTGCTCCTCGCAATGGGCCACGCCCCGCGGCACGCCGTTGTAGCCGGTGGCGAGGATCTGGCGGTTCTTCACGAGCACGGCGCCCACCTGCCGGCGCAGGCAACTCGAACGGGTGGCCACCACCCGGGCTATCTCCATGAAGTACTCCTCCCAGCTCGGACGCGGCGCGCGCGGGTTGGGGGTGTCGTTCATGGCGGCGGGGAACACCTAGCCCAGAGACGGGTAGAGTGGGAAATGCCCGGTGAGCTCGCGGCTGCGCTGCAGCAAACGAGCCAGGTCGGCATCGGTCTGCGGGCCCGTGAGCGCCTCGACGATGATGGCACCAACCTCGCGCATCTCCGACGGCCCGAAGCCTCTGGTCGTCATCGCGGGCGTGCCGAGCCGCAGGCCCGACGTGACCGTCGGGGGACGCTGGTCATTGGGAACAGCGTTCTTGTTGGCCGTGATGCCCACCCGCTTCAGCAACTCCTGGGACTGCCGGCCGGTCATCTCGGTGCCGCTGAAGTCGACGAGCATGAGATGGTTGTCGGTGCCGCCACTGACGAGCCTCAGCCCGCCGTCCATGAGGGTCTCGGCCAGGGTGCGGGCATTCTCGACTGTCAGGTGCTGCTTGTGCTTGAACTCGTCGGTGGCCGCGAGCAGGAAACAGACCGCCTTGCCGGCGATGACATGTTCCAGCGGCCCACCCTGCAGCCCGGGGAAGACCGCCTTGTCGAGGCGGGCAGCGTCGCCGGCACCGCACAGGATGGTGCCGCCACGCGGGCCGGTAAGAGTCTTGTGGGTGGTCGTGGTGACCCAGTGACAGTGCGCAACGGGCGACGGATGCGCTCCGCCCGCCACCAGACCGGCGATGTGGGCCATATCGGCCATGAGCTCGGCCCCCACCTCGTCGGCGATCTCACGAAACGCGGCGAAGTCGAGTACCCGGGGATATGCGCTGGCACCGACCACTATCAGACGCGGCCGGCATTCGAAGGCGATACGCCGGACCTCATCGAAGTCGATGCGCCCCGTCTCGTGCGAGACGCCGTAGTGGAAGAACTGGTAGTTGCGGCCGGAGAAGTTGACCGAAAGGCCGTGGGTGAGATGCCCACCGTGGGCCAGATTCATGGCAAGAACGGTGTCGCCATGATGAAGGGTAGCGAAGTAGACCGCCTGATTGGCGGTAGACCCGGAGTGCGGTTGCACGTTCGCGTGTTCGGCGCCGTAAAGGGCCTTGGCCCGCTCGATGGCCAGGGTCTCGACCTCGTCGACGACCTCGCACCCGCCGTAGTAGCGGGCTCCCGGCTGACCTTCGGCGTACTTGTTGGTGAGCACGCTGCCCACCGCCTGCAGCGCCGAGAGAGAAGTGAAGTTCTCGGAGGCGATGAGCTCGATGTTCTGACGCTGCCTAGCCAACTCCCGCTTGATGAGCAGGTCGATGGTGGGATCGACCTGCGCAAGCGGCAGGTCGGCGTGCGAACACGGACGGCGATCGGTAGTCAACGCTCGGAGCCTCCTTTGTGCCAAGGGAACCGAACAAGAATATCAGATGGGCTTGTGGCAACCGCTCCAACGGAGGCCGCGGGAAGCACCGTCAGCACACGATCGCGGCGATGCTCGCAAGCACGTCGGCCGAACCGACGGCCCCCTCCC
>JAKAHF010000614.1 GCA_021815245.1 Actinomycetes bacterium | reverse complement strand
CTGGTCTGAAGTAGGCGGCGAAGCTCGGTGCGGCGCTCGCGAAATCGCCCTGCGGATCGAGGTTCGTCATGTCACCGGTGCCAAGGTCGACGGCCATGAGGCCCGCACCGGTGTAGACGATCTTGGTGCCCGAAGTAGAGGGTCGCCACACCTCGGTCTTGAGGATCTGGGGCTGCAGGTCGTCCAACGACATCGTGTAGATGCCGGGGTCGAAAACGTCGACCGCCACCGCGTTCTCCCAGGCGAGATGGGTCTCGGAGAGGCTGTACCGCCACTCGGTGTCGCCCTGGGCGTAGCTGGTCGCGCCGGGCACCAACTCGACCACATGGCCCTGAGGATTGCCCGAGGCGTCGATCTTCGATCCGAACACGCGCGAGAAGTAGTATTCGTCAGGGCTCTCCTGCCAACGCTCCTCTTGTACCCACGTGACCCACTGTCCGGCAATCTGCGGGTAGTACACCGAGGTGTCTCCGCCGGCGATCTTCACCTTGGGCCCGTTGGGCAACCGGTACGTGTAGATGTACTCGTCGCTGTAGCTGAGCGTCGCCTCGTCGTACCGGCCCTCCCACCACACCGCGGTCAGACCGTCGATGTCTTCGCCACCGAAATCGGGACCATCGATGGGCAGTCTGACCAGCTCGCCGCTCTCGAACAGGTAGGCGTAGAGGGCATAGCCATCGCCCGCGTCGAGGTCGACGAGAACGGCTTGGTCGGACACTGCCACTACATAGGCCTCGCCCGCCGGAAGGCCGGGGAGGTCGACCTCCACCCACTGCCCGGGGGAATCGCCTACTTCGCCGGCCGGAAGCGTGATGGTGGTCGAGGATGATGTCGAAGTGGTCGTCGACGTGGCCGTGCTGGTCGTCGTCGGAGCCACGGTCGTGGTCGTGCTCGCCGCTACTTTCGTCGTACTGGTCGTCACCGTGTCGTCTTTGTCGATGATGAACAGCCAGACTGCTACCGCGGCTCCGATGACGATGATCGCGGTGGCGGCCAGTCCTATCCACAAGGGCAAGCGGTCCTTCTTGCGTGGCGGCGCGCCATAGGGCGGCTGCGGAGCGCCATACTGTCCGGGTCCACCGGGTCCACCGGGTCCTTCGGGGCCGTGTGGGCTCTGGACCGGCGGAGTGTACTGAGTCTGAACCGGAGCGGGGTAGCGTCCCTGCGGCGGAGCCGCGTATTGAGCGGGGCTGTACTGGGCGCCGTACGGCTCCGGCTGCGCCGGCCGTGGGACCTCCGCTTCGCCCATGGCGACATCGCCCTCATCGGCGGGCGGCGGAACGAGCTGCCGCGCCGGCGTTTCAGCCGGCATCCGCGACGGGGTCTCCGCGGGTGGCCGCGCCGGCGTCTCAGCCGGGGGCCGGATCATCGTCGGCTGTTCGGGTTCCCGCTGGGCCAGGGGCGTGCCGCACTGCCCACAGAAGCGGGCTCCCTCGAGCAGTTTGGCGCCGCAAGCTTGGCAGAACATTCCGCGTACCTCCGTCCGGGGGATCGTTCAAGCCGGGACTAGGCCCGCAGGCCAACTCTACCGTAATCCGGCCACCGCTGCGCCGCAATGCCCCGTCTCCGGCAGCGCGCGTGGTAGCCTTGCGCCATGACACACGTGATCCTCCTCGCCCTTGTCGGCGCCCTGGGCGGCACCTTCGGATCGATGGTCGGTCTGGGCGGCGGCCTCTTCATCATCCCCGGACTGGTTCTGTTTCTCAAGGTACCAGTGCACAGCGCGATCGCGGCCAGCCTGCTCGGCATAGTCGCGACGTCGACGACGGCCGCTGCCGCCTACCTTCGCCAGGACCTCACCAACGTGCGTCTGGGCATGACACTCGAAACGATGACCGTTTCCGGCGCCGTGATCGGTGGCGTGGTCGGCGCTGGTCTCAGCAAGACCGCCCTCTCGGCGATCTTCGGGGGGGTCATGATCTGCGTCGCGGTGTACATGGGTCTGAAGCAGCGGGTCATGAGTCCGCCCACGATCGAGCCCGGGCAGACCGGGCTTCTTGGCGACACCTACCACGATCAGGCCGGCGGCAGGGTCGTCTCATACCGGGTGAGACGTCTGCCAGCCGGGATCGGCGCGTCGGCCGTGGCCGGCATCGTTTCAGGATTGCTGGGCGTGGGCGGAGGGTTTCTCAAGGTGCCGGTCATGGTGATGGCCATGGGGGTGCCGGTGCGTGCCGCCGTCGCGACGAGCAGCTTCATGATCGGCGTGACCGCGGGAGCCAGTGCCGTCGTCTACTTCGCGAAGGGCTTCGTCGATCCGGTCGTCACCGTCCCGGTGGTGCTGGGAGTGGTCGCGGGAGCCTATGTCGGCTCGAAGCTGTCGATGCGCGTCAAGAGCTCCGTGCTCACCGTCATACTGGCGGTCGTGCTCTTCGCCTTGGCCGTTCAGATGGTGCTCTCGTCGGCGGGGATCAGCATACGATGAACCCGCTCAATAGGAGCATATCTTGGGTGTTGACCGGTGGGCTGCTGGTCTCTGTCGGCCTTCTCGTAGTCGGCGTGGTGATAACGATCGCCCGGCCCGAGCTGATCGCGCCACGGCAGACTTCGGTCGGTGACATCCCGCGGAACATCGCCGCACTTCGTCCCGGGGGGTTCTTCGACCTGGGACTCTTGGTGCTACTCGTCACCCCCGCCCTGAGGGTGCTCGCCTTGCTGGTGAGTTTCGCCAAGCGCAGGATGTGGCTGTTCTCGACCTTCTGCCTCGTGGTGCTCGTAGCTCTCGGTCTGAGCGCCTACTTCGGTCTGCACCTGTGAC
>JAKAHF010000613.1 GCA_021815245.1 Actinomycetes bacterium | reverse complement strand
CGTCGGCCAAGATGTCGCCGAGACCTTCGCGTTTGCCGATCATCTCGGTGAGGGCGATGATGGTTCGGTGATCGCCCCACTTCAGCTCGAGGCCCCCGGCGTCCTCCGCCGTCAGGACTCCGTTCTCGTAGCACTCAAACGCGAAGGCCACGCAGGCCCCGGCCGAGATGGTGTCCATGCCGAGACGGTTGCAGATGTCGCTCGCGACGACGAGTGAATCGAGGTTGTCGTTGCAGAGGTTGCTGCCGAACATGGCCATGGTCTCGTATTCGGGCTTGTGCGCTCCCTCGGGATACTGGTAGTCGCCCGTGCCCGCCTTCATGATGCCGCCGCACGCGATGGGGCAGCGCCAGCAGGCGTAGCGGCGCGCCTGCTTCTCGAGGACGAGCTCGGCCCTACAGTCCTCGAACTTGGGCGAGTCGATCGCGGCGACGCCTCTCCAGTTCCTGGCAGGCGCGTCGTCGATGTTGCAGCAAAGCGTGTAGATGCCGGGCGTGCCGGTCTCGTGCAGCTGCGGGGAGTGTCCGCCCAGCGCACCCACGTGCCGCTTGCGCATGTCGCGAAGTACTTCCGCCGGCTGAGCGGTGGCGGGCTTGAGCTTGCCCTGTACCGCGACACCCTTCAGCTTCTTGGAACCCATGACCGCGCCAAGCCCCGAACGGGCGGCCGCGCGGCCCTTGTTGTTCATCACCGAGGCGATGAGGGCGAGCTTCTCACCGGCCGGGCCGATGCACGCCACCTGCGTGTCCTTGCCGTACTCGGCCCGCAGAGCCTCCTCGGTCTCGAAGGTGTCTTTGCCCCAGAGGGTGGCGGCGTCACGCAGTTCGGCCACGCCGTTGTTGATGTAGAGATAGACCGGCTTCTCCGAGATGCCGGTGAAGAACACCGCATCGTAGCCGGCGAACTTGAGGGCGGGACCGAACTCTCCGCCCGAGTTGGCGTCACCCCACCCTCCCGTGAGCGGCGACTTGCCGACCACCGCGTAGCGCGAGCCCCCGACCGCGTCGGTGCCTGTCAGGAGTCCGGTGACGATGCCGAGGGTCGCTTCGGGCCCCAGCGGGTCGACTCCAGTTTTCTGCCGGTCGAACAGTATCCTTGCGCCGAGGCCGTAGCCGCCGAAGTACTTGCGGGCGGTCGCCTCCTCGAGGACCTCGTCGCGCATCTCCCCGGTGGATAGGTCCACCCAGAGCATCTTCTCCATCGCGCCGAAACCCACCATAGACCTCCTAGCTTGTGCTTGCCCGGCGGTGATCGCCACGGATCACTTCGCCCCCGAGATGCTTGGCAGCCACAGCGACAGCTGCGGCACGAAGAACAGGATGACCAGCAGCAGCAGGGCCATCCCAAAATACGGCATCGAAGCCTTGAAGCACTGACCCAACGAGATATGCGGAGGCGCCAGCGCCTTCATGGTGTACACGTCGAGGCCGAACGGCGGCGAGATGAGGCCGATCTGCACGCTGAGCAACGAGATGGTGGCGAACCACAGCATGTCGAAGCCCAACTCCTTCACCATGGGGAAGAAGATCGGGGCCGTGATCATGACGATGCTTGCCGGGTCCATGAACGCGCCAAGTATGAGCAGCACGATCTGGGTGAATGCAACAATCGCCAGCGGCGGCACGTCCAGACCGGTGGTCCAGTCCACGAGGGTGGTGATGGCCCCCGAGGTGGCGAGAAGCCGTCCGAAGCTGATTGAGCCAACGACGATGAAGAACACCATCACCGTCACTCTCGTCGTGCTCTTCGCTGCTCTGAAGATCATCTTCCAGCTGAACTGACCATAGAGAGCGGCCACGGCGACGCAGGCAAGCACGCCGAGGGCAGCGCTCTCGCTCGGAGTCGCGAGGCCGAAGAACACGCTGCCCATGACGGCGAGCAGGATTATGCCGACCGGGGCCAAGTAGATGACGCCCACGCGCCACTTCTCGCGCCGCGAGATCCTGGTCACGTCATACGATGGCGCGAGTGATGGGTTCATGACGCAGCGAATGATGATGTAACCGGTCATCATTACGGCCAACACGAGCCCGGGGATGGTGATGGCGAGGAGCAGCTTGCTGACCGACACCTGCCCCATCGCTCCGATGAACACCGCAAGCGCGCTCGGAGGGATCAGGATTGCGAGCGTGCCCGTGGCGATGATCGGACCCACGCTCATCTCGGGCTTGTAGCCCCGCTTCTCCATTTCGGGCAGAAGCACCCTTCCGAGGATGCCGATGCACCCCCCGCTGATGCCGATGGGCGCGCCAAGGAGCACGCCGACTCCGGTAGTAACGAGGCTCAGGCGACCCGGGATCCTGCCCATGATCTTGTCGACGGCCTCGACGACCTTCGTCCCTGTGCCTGCCTCGTAGATGACGTCGCCCATTAGGATGAAAAGGGGAATGGGCAGGAAGACATAGTTCGCGACGGCACTGTAGAAGCTCATTGCGAGCTGGTCGATGCCGTTCATGCCCCCCCACCAGATGGTCGCGCCCATGATGCAGGTGAACATGAACGCGAAACAGATGGGCATGCCCGTGAACATGATAACGATGAGCGCCCCAAACATGAGGGCGATAGCTTCAAACCACTCCACAGCCGGTGCCTCCTAGAGCGACGTCTGTTCGCCGGACTGGACGCGCTCACCGGATCGAAACGCCCGGTAGTAGAAGCCCAGATGCCGGATGGCCTGGATGAACATCATGAGGAAAGAGAGAGGAATGACGATCTCTATCGGCCACTTGGGCGGATTGAGCACCGTAGCGAGAATGAA
>JAKAHF010000612.1 GCA_021815245.1 Actinomycetes bacterium | reverse complement strand
TGGGAGTCTTGGAGACGTCACCAAACGCGCACATCTCTTCGCCGGTCACGGCATAGCCGCCCAGCTTGACCACCATCTTCGCGAACTGCTGCCGCGTCACCAGGTCGTGCGGCCTGAAAGTGCCGTCGTCGAACCCATTGATGACGCCCAGATCGGAGAGGGCTGAGACCGCCTGGGGATAGTCAGGGTCGTCAAAGGTGTCGGCGACCACGTCGGAGAATGACGCGGCCAAGACCGGGCTCACCGTCAAGGCAAAGATCGCGATGACCGTGATGACAACGATGAGTACCGCCGGATGCCTGTCTCTCTTCAACGCCTTCGCCTCCTAATTGATCGGCCCGAGCGTCGTGGGCGTGACTGTGGTGATCGGCCCGAGTGTGGTGGGCGTGACCGTGGTGGTGGTGCTCTTTGTTGTGGTGGTGCGTCTCGTGGTCGCCGTGGGACGCTTGGTCGTGGTGGTCGGTTTGACCGTGGTGGTGGTCGTCTGAACCGTCGTCGTGGTCGAGGTGGCGGTCGTTGTGGTCACCATCGTCGTGCTGGTCGTAGTAGTCGGTCTGACCGCGGTGGGCTCGTCTGTGACGAGGGTGACCACGGCCTGGTGCGTCGTCGAGGTCGAAACGACCGTCGGTCGGGTCGACGAGGTGCCTTCAGCGGCGGTCTCATCGCCGCCAAGCACGAGCAGCGCCACTACGATCGCGGCGCAAACCAGCAATACGACCAGAAATCCCACCCCGAGAACGAGCGGCCGTCGCCTGCCATATCGCGGCGGCGGCGAACCACCGAATCCGACAACGGGCGGAGCTACTGGCGCATCGTTCTCCTCGGGATCGGGATCCCATTTGAAGACGTTTGGGTCCATGACAGCTCTAGCCTATCGCCGGCGCAGCCGGCGCTTTCCCGCTTCGCTTTGATGATCGACTCCTCTTGCATGAAGAATACCAGTAGGGAGCCCTCACGTGCGCTCGCCGTAGTACTCGTGCCAACGCTGCGCCGTCTTCTCGGCGAACCACGGCTTGTCACCCACCGGGTACTCGGGCGGTAGGGCTATGTGCTCGGGGCCGAGGCCGGTTTCGACCACCTCGAGTGTGTTCTGCTTCAGAGCCTCGAGAAACTCCAACTGGTTGACGATCTCTCCGGGACCACACACCTGTCCGTGGCCGGGAATGACGTGGTCTATGGCCAGAGTCATCCAGTACCGAAGTGTCGACATCCAGGCTTCGGGATCGGCCGTCGGGTCGCCGGCGAACGGGAACATGCCGGAGAAGACCAGGTCGCCTGAGAAAAGCACCTTCTCGTCGGCCAGATAGCCCCACACCGAGCACGAGGTGTGGCCGCCGGAGTGATGGAATTCGGCAATCCTCCCGCCAGAGGTCACATCGATGCGCCCGTCGAAGCTGAGCGCAGGGATGACTCGCTCGACTTCGTCGAGCCAGTCGGCGCCGCCGGGCTCCATCTTCTTCATGTCCTCACGGGCTTCGGGACTGAAGTCGGGGCTCCGTTCGAGAGCGGCCGCCAGCAGCCGCGAGCCGAAAAGCGTGACGTCTTTGAAAGCCGCCAGTCCGAAGGTGTGATCGGCATGCTTGTGCGTCACGCACGCGAGCCTCACGGGACGATCGTACGTCGACTCGAGTGCCTCACGGAAGAGCCGTGCCGCGTAAGGACGCATGCCCACATCTACCGCGACGATGAAATCATCGAGCACGATCGCCGCGGCATTCGAGCGAAGTCTCGGGTCGATCGCCACGACCGTGCTCTCGGTGACCTGCTGTAACGCGATCTCTCCGCCGTCGACTGCCATCGTCCCCCTCCTGTTCGTTCGGGTCGTCTCCCCATTATCCCGAGTGGGACCCGCCCGCCGCAACCTCAAACAGCGGCCGCGTGACTCAGCGCCACCTCGGTAAGGACGCGGACGTTCTCAGGTCTCGCTTCATCGGGCACGCCGACGCTGCCGTCGAGGATCAGGCCGCCGTTCGCCGCGAACAAATCGACAAGTTGCCATGCGTCTCTCCTCACATCGTCGACATGCCCGGCTACCAGCAGCGACGAGGGCACGTTGCCCCAGAAGCACATCACGTCGCCGATGGCCTCAGCCGCCTTCTTGCGTTCGACGCGGTCGAAGTGTCCGATGATCTTGCCCGGCGGCAATGTGGCAAGAAAGGGCAGCCGCGGAGTGTAGTCGCCTTCAAAGAACGGCAAGGGGGTCAGTCCCGCGTCGATGAGACCAAGGAGGAGGGCCTCGAGACTCGGCCAGTAGAACCGGGCGAATTGCTCGTTCGACATGAAGCTGCCCGATCCCCGATGCAGCGCGATGAACACGCGCGGGTTGCCTATGAGCCGGGCGAGTTTGACAGTCTCGGCGATGGTCCAGGGCGTGAAGAGTTCCAAAGCGGCCAGAAGCTTGCCGGGCACCTGGTACATGTCGAGCATGGTGCCGCGAAGACCGCGCAGAAAGTCGCTCACACAATCGAACGCCGTCAGGGCCGTCGCCCCGAACAGCATCGGGTAGCCGAGCTCGGCCATTTCGGTGAAGAAGCGGCGCATGGAGGCATCGCCGATGGCCGCGTGCTTCGCGAAGGCGAGCAGGTTCTCGAGCATCTCGGTGGCGCCAGGCAACGACAACGCGCTCCCCAAGAACCCCCCGAGGCCTCGGGCATCGGCCGAGTAGAGCATCGGAGGCAGCGGTTGGGAGGCGAACACTCCGAGAGGTGCCAGACACGGGGCCACTCGGGGCCACAGCTTGCGCACAGTGAAACCCGCCGG
>JAKAHF010000611.1 GCA_021815245.1 Actinomycetes bacterium | reverse complement strand
GCAGCGACACAGTGGTCGTGACCGTCGGCAACGTCGCTCCCGTGGTCGATGCCGGCCCCGACCAGCTGGCCATGCCGGGTGACGTGGTGACGTTCGCCGGATCGTTCACCGACGCGGGTTCGGCCGACACCCACACGATCGCCTGGGACTTCGGCGACGGCGCCACCGCGACCGGCACTACCACGCCGGGGCACGCGTACGCGGCGCCCGGCACCTACACCGTGACGCTGACCGTTACCGACGACGACACGGGGACCGACACCGACACCCTCACCGTGTCGGTCGCCGACGCCCGCGGTGTGCGGCAGCATGCCATCGACCTGCTCATAGCCCAGCAGTCGCGCTACACCGGGGCGCAACTCCGCGTGCACGCCCTCGAGGGCCAGGCCCTCCGCCTGCTCAACACGAGCATGTTGTACTACATCGACAGTGCCCACCTGCGCGAAGCCACCGGGGCCGCGGTCTTCGCCAACGACAAGTGGGCGGTAGTGCTGCTGCGGAGCGCCATATCGGCGGGCCGCCTCGATGCCACAATGGGTGCGGAGATCATCAGGCTCATTGTCCTCGCCGACCGCATGCTGGCCGAACAGGCAATCGCCGATGCCCACGCCGCCGGTGGCACCGCCTCACTCATAGCCCAAGCTGAAGCCAAATTGGCCGCCGGTGACACGTTCGCCGCTCAAAACAGGCCCGACCTGGCGGTTGAGGCGTATGGAGCCGCCTGGGGGTTCGCCGTCAGGGCGTACTAGCGCGACGTGAGAGGGCACGCAGTCATGGCGATGAGGCGGCTCGTGCTGTACGGGGCGCTTGCCGCCGCCGTGCTTTTCAGCGGCTGCGGCGGTGGGGCCGGGGGCGACACCACGGGTGGCCCCGAGGTCTTCACCCAGGCCGCGGGGGAGATCTTCCTCGAGCCGTCCGGTGACGCCGGGCCCGATTCGTTCGCCGGTGAGGGCTTTCTCGTCGACCGGGTGGTCGCGAGCCCCGATGCGCTGCCGCCCGTCACTCCCGTGGTCACCGAACCGGGGGCGGCCGTGCAGGTTGCCACGCTCGCCGGTGACGCGCTGGGGCTCTACGGAGGCTCCCGGAGCAAGGTGCTCGCCAACAAGGACGCGCAGCTCACGTTCCTGCAAGACAATCTCGCCAAAGCCCAGGCCTTCTGCGCCGCTCTCAACGCCGACCCGACGCTCAAGTGGAGCGGCGGCACCCAGGTCACTCCCGAGCAACTGGCCGACTACTTCGCCGAACTGACGCCGCTGCTGCTCACGCGCGACATCCGCGTGACCAACCACGGCTTCCGCGACGGCATGCCCACGCCGCGCCAGTCGGTCCTCCAGGCGGGGCAGCTGGTGCTGGTCGACCGCTACGGCGTGCCGCGCACCCGGTGCGAGTGCGGCAACCCGCTCATTCCGCCGAAGGCCGTCAGCGCCAAGCCCCGGTACACCGGCACTCCCTGGCAGGGATTCGACCCGGGTCTCGTCATCGTCATCCAGCCGGCGACCATCTTCATCAACATCTTCACGGTGATCGACATAGACACCGGGCAGACGTTCACCCGTCCGGTGGGCACGAGCGGCGGCAACGACGGCGATTCGTCCACCGTCACCACGTTCCCCCCAGTCACGACCACCGAGCAGGTCACCACGACCGAGCAGGTGACTACCACTGAGCCGGCGACCACCACGACGTCCGCCTTCCCGACGGGCGAGGTGAACCACGGACCCTACAGCGGCTCCGCCACCGGCTGGTTCGGCGAGGGCAACCCGGCGGCCGCCAACGGCAGCGACGGACGGGCGGTCGGCACGGTGACCTATCCCGAGGGAGCGATCGGCCAGGCCTTCGGCGTCGACGGCAGCAGCTACATCGAGGTGCCCGACTCCGCCGATCTCACTCTCGCGGGCGACTTCACCATCGCCCTGTGGGTCTCCTTCGACGCGGTGGCCGAGCGCGACCCGTTCATCGGCCACGACGAAGGCGGGGGATTCGGCTACGCCAAGTGGATCTTCTGGTACGACGCCGGCGGACACGACCAACTCAGGGGACAAGGCGCCCTCCGCTTTCACGTCAACCGTGCGAACGAGTTGACGACCGACGTCATCGCGGCTCCCTGGAATCCCGAGACGGGCAGGTGGTACCACGTGGCCGTGACCCGCGCGGGCAGCACGTTCAGCCTCTACCTCGACGGCAGGCGCGTGGCCACCCAGGCGAACGACATAGTCATTCCCGACCCGGCGGCGCCGCTCACCATCGGCAAGGCCGAAGCCTTCTTCCATGCGGGGCGGCTCGATGAGGTGCAGGTGTGGCACCGGGCGCTTGGGGGAGATGAGATCGCGGCTACCTATCGGGCGAGGTAGGCGGGGAGAGTCACGGCGACTGGAGGAGGCAGCCCAAGAAGACTTCAGACCGAAGACTTCATGCCATGGCCAGCTTCTACACAACTTGACAGACACAACCCCAAGATGCGGTTTCTGACGAGCGAAGATGAGTCCTACGTCTTCGGAGCACTACTTCCTAGCCGTGCGTGGTCTTTGGCCGCTCGCGCTGGAGAATCAGTGTGGCTTGTACGCGGTTCGTCACCTCGAGCTTGCGGAAGAGGCTGTTGGTGTGGAGCTTGACGGTGCCCTCCGTGATCTGGAGTCTGATGCCGATCTCCCGGTTGGTGAGGCCGTTGGCGATGAGGTTCAACACGCTGAGTTCACGGGGGGTGAGTCGGCCTACCATTGAGTTCGTCTGTGACGGCTGAGGAGGCACGAAGCGGGACGGGG
>JAKAHF010000610.1 GCA_021815245.1 Actinomycetes bacterium | reverse complement strand
GTCACGCCTTCCTGGTCGGAGGAAACGACATCCTTCAGGAAGTCGGACAGGTCGATGCCCGTCCCAATCACGCCGAGAACAGTTCGATCGTCGCGGACGACCAGATTCATCCAGACCTTCGTGACCTGCAGTTCTTGGTCGTAGTTGACGTTCAGCTTGTACGGCGCGCCACTTTCGATCGTCGCGAAATACCAGCGATCGTCGGTGGCCGCGGGGTCGAGCGTATAGCGCAACTCGTGCCCGGCGTAGCTGTTCTCGCGGTCGTTGAAGTAGTAGTGCAGAGACGAGGCGAGCACGAAGAAGTAGCTCTTGTCGGCGAAGACCCGTCGGTAGTCTTCGAGTTCCCGTAAGCCCGCCGCGCGCAGTTCAGGATCGTTCTCGTCGCGCGCCCAAGCGTGGATGATCGACGAGTCGGCCAGCTTCTGGGCCAGCGCGAGTTCGCGCATGAGCGGATGAAGGGTGCGCTCCCGGTTGTAGAGCACCTGCTTCTCGGCGTAGGTGGCGCCCAGGCTGGTTACGATATCGCTACGCAGCCAGTTGAACACCCCCCACGAAGCTCCCAAGACGAGGATGAAGACCAGAGCGGTCAATCCCAGGATCTTCGGTCTCAGACTCATGTTCTTGCCCTCGGAAAGGTAGCTGTTCGCGCGTCTGCCCCTGCCTCGCGTCATCGGCTTGGAGGCGGTCGAAGCTTGGCCCGCGCTCAGTTTACCGGCGCGGCAGGCTCTACGCCCCCTTCTCATCGAGAGCGAGTCGAACCTTAGCTCGCAGTGCCTCCAACGTGAACGGCTTCTGAATGAAGTGCAAGGTCGAAGCCAGCACCCCGTGCTGGACGACCGCATCCTCAGTGTAGCCGGACATGTAGAGGGCCTTGACATGTGGGTCGGTCAACCGGAGGTGCTCGATCAATTCTCTGCCGCTCATGCTTGGCATGACCACGTCGGTGAGTACCAGATCGGGTTTCAGGTCCCTCTGCCGCACAAGCTGCAAGGCCTCACTTCCATCGGCCGCGAGAGTCACCGAGTAACCGAAACCTACCAGCATAGTCGCCGTGAGATTCCTCAGACTCTCGTTGTCTTCAACAATCAGGATGTGCTCGTTCCCCCCTGTGGCGATCGTCCTCTCAGGCGCTTGAGCCGTCCGCTCCCGCGACTCGCCGCTTCGAGGGAAGAATATCTCGAACGTCGTGCCCTGTCCCGGCTCGGAACAGACCCAGATGTTGCCCCCGGACTGCTTGACGATGCCGTAGACCGTCGCCAGGCCCAGGCCGGTGCCCTGTCCCTTTTCCTTGGTGGTGAAGAACGGTTCGAAGACCTGTCCGAGAGTCGCCTCGTCCATGCCGCACCCGGTGTCGGACATGGCCAACCTCACGTACTCTCCCGGCTCAGCACCCGCGTGGTCGCGACAGTCAGCTTCGTCGAGCGTAGCGTTGGCCGTCTCGATGATCAGGGTGCCGCCGTCCGGCATCGCGTCGCGCGCGTTGACCACGAGATTCATGATCACCTGCTCGACCTGCCCCGGGTCGGCGAGCACCGGGTGAACGGCATCGGCCAGCGACAGTACCAGGCTCAGGTCATCACCGATCAAACGGCGCAGCATCTTGTCGAGATTGCGCACCAGCGCGTTGAGGTCGAGCACCTCGGGTTGGAGAGTCTGCCTGCGGCTGAAGGCCAGCAACTGGCGGGTCAGAGAGGCGGCTCGTTCTCCCGCCTTCACGATCTCAGCGATGTTCTCTCGTAGCGGGTCGGCTTCGTGCAGCCGGCCGAGCACGATCTCGCCGTAGCCGATGATGACGTTCAGGATGTTGTTGAAGTCGTGGGCGACGCCGCCGGCCAGACGGCCTACCGCTTCCATCCTCTGGGCTTGGCGAAGCTGGTCCTCCAGTGCGCTCTTTTCATCCCGAATTCGCAGGTGTTCAGTTATGTCCCGTTTGACGGCGACGAAATTGATGATCCTTCCGTCGGCGGCTTTCACGGGAGAGATCGTCGACTCGTCGGTGAAGAGAGCGCCATCCTTGCGCTTGTTGACCATCCGGCCGCTCCACACTTCTCCGCCGGTGATGGTGTCCCACAGGTTCTTGTAGAACGCCAGGTCTTGCCTGCCGCTCTTGAGGATGCGCATGGTGTTTCCCACGACCTCCTCGAGGCGGTACCCCGTAACGACGGTGAAGGCCGGATTCACATGCTCGATGGTCCCGTTCGAATCTGTTATGACGACCATGTCGCCGGCCTGTTCGATGGCGGTCTGCAGCCGCACTCGCGCCTCCTCCGCGCGCCTGTGTTCGCTGATATCGTGGCTGACGGTGGCCCATCCGACGACCGTTCCGGCCGCATCGTGCACACTGAACAGGTAGTAGAACATCCAGATCGGCTCGCCGGTCACGAAGTGACGCAGGCGGATCTCGACCTCCGCGTGTCCTTCGCGCAAGACGCGCGGAAAGAAGTCGTCGGTGATGAACTGCTGGTCCTCCGGAAAGAAGTAGTCCTGCACCTTGACCCGGCAGGCGGCGGCCATATCGGGTAGGCCGACCATTCGCACCCCGGCGGGATTCACGTACAGAGGCCGGAACTCGAGGTCGCACATGCCGATGAACTCGCTGCTGCTCTCCGCCAGCATGACGAACTTCTGCCGCTCCTGCTCCATGCGCCAACGCTGAGTAGTGTCAGTGAACGTCACGGCGCACCGTTTCGATCCAGAGCGATAGGCGGTAGCGGAGTAGTGGATGTCGAGGAGTTCCGAGTACTGGTCGAACTGCCGAGGCTCGC
>JAKAHF010000609.1 GCA_021815245.1 Actinomycetes bacterium | reverse complement strand
CGCTGCGGCAAGCGGCCGCTGCAGTCGTCGCCGGGCAAATCGTCGCGCTTAAGGGCCTCGGAGGGTTTCAACTGCTGGTCGACGCGACCAGCCGGCCGGCCGTCCAGCGGCTGCGCGACCGCAAGCGACGTCCCGACAAGCCGCTGGCCGTGATGCTCGCTTCGCTCGAGGAAGTCCGGGCTCGATGCGAACTCGCGGACGAAGAGGCCCGAGTGATTGCGTCACCCGAGTCACCAATCGTGTTGCTGCGACGTCGACGCGATGACCGGGCGGCTGCCGACATCGTCGAAGATGTGGCACCGGGAAACCCATATCTCGGTTGTATGCTTCCCTATACGCCGTTGCACTATCTGCTGATGGATAATGCCGGCTTGCCGTTAGTGATGACCAGCGGCAACCTGAGTGAGGAACCGATCGCAACCGGAAACCGGGAGGCGCTCGAGAGGCTGCATTCCCTGGCCGATGCGTTCCTTTTCCACAACCGAGACATACAGACCCGCTGCGACGACTCAGTTACACGGATATTCATGGGGAAAGAGGCAATTCTTCGCAGGTCCCGGGGATATGCGCCGTTCCCCGTCAGGCTCGATTTCGAAATGCGAGACCTTCTGGCCTGCGGTGCTCACCTCAAGAATACTTTTTGCATCAGCAAGGGCAACTATGCGTTTCTCAGCCAGCACATAGGCGATCTGGAGAACCTCGAGACCCTGAAGTCTTTCGAGGCCTCTGTGGACCACTATTCGCGGCTCTTCCGGCTGAAGATAGCCGCGGTGGCCCACGACCTCCATCCGGAGTATCTCTCCACGCGGTACGCCTGGGAGAAAGCCGGGCGCGACGGCCTTCCCCTGGTGCCGGTTCAGCACCACCACGCGCACGTAGCGGCCTGCATGGCGGAGAATGGGAGTAAGGGCCCCGTAATAGGCGTCGCCTTCGACGGCACCGGATACGGCGACGACGGACTCATCTGGGGCGGAGAGTTCTTGGTATGCGACCTGGCTGGGTATCGCCGCGCTGCTCATCTGAGATACCTCCCGCTACCAGGGGGCGAGGCCGCTGTCCGCCGCCCCTGCAGGATGGCGGCGAGCTATCTTCTCGATGCATTCGGACCTGCCATACTTGACGAGGACCTCCCTCCTGTTCGGGCCCTGGGCACCGCGGAGCTTGATGTATTACAGAAACAGATTCGCGGGGGGATCAACTCTCCTCTGACCTCTAGCGCCGGCAGGTTGTTCGACGCCGTGTCCTCGTTAGTAGGGATCCGGCATGAAGTGAACTACGAGGGCCAGGCGGCCATAGAACTGGAAACGGCGGCCGACCTCGGCACGGATGGATACTATGACTGGACAGTGCTGCCTGGGTCACCGCTGATACTAGACTCGGCGCCCCTCATCCGGCAGGTTGTAGAAGACGTGCGGCGAGAAGTCTCTGCCGGGGTGATCGCCGCGAAGTTTCACAACACCGTGGCGCGCATGGTCGCGGCCGTCTGTGGGGTTCTGCGCGATGAAACCGGCATCGGCGTGGTGGCCTTGAGCGGCGGAGTGTTCCAGAACCTGGTTCTGCTGGGGCGCACTAACAGACTGCTGAAAGAACGAGGATTTGAGGTGCTAACCCATCATCAGGTACCTCCCAACGACGGCGGCGTATCGCTGGGACAGGCCGTCATCGCCAACGGGGTTCTGAGTTCTGGGTTCTGAGTGCTGGATGCAGTCCTGAGTCCTGAGTGCTGAGTAAAGGACGCAGGACTCAGGACTGATGAGTGATGACTGATAGCCGATAGCTGATGACTGATCGCTGGAGGGCAACATGTGTCTTGCTGTGCCGGCCAAAATCACCGCGATCGAGGGCACGAGAGCTACGGTGGACATGGCCGGGGTCATTCGTGAAGCCAGCCTTATGATGCTTCCGAGTGCCCGGGTAGGTGACTACGTGATCCTGCACGCGGGGTTCGCCATCGAAGCGTTGGACGAGAGTGAAGCTCTCCACACGCTGGATCTGTTCAGACAGATGGGTGATCCCCTGGAGCCCGGAGAGTAAGGCATGAAGTACCTGGACGAGTTTCGCGATAGCCGAATCGCGGGCCAGCTTCTGGATCGTATCCGCGCGCGACCGACTGTGCCGACAACGCTAATGGAGGTGTGCGGCACCCACACAGTCGCCGTGTTCAGGCACGGCCTGCGGCAGCTTTTGCCGGAACATGTCACCATGGTCTCTGGGCCGGGCTGCCCCGTGTGCGTCACTGCGAACCGTGACCTCGACTTCGCCCTCTCCATCGCACGCATGCCGGGCGTCACCCTAGCCACATTTGGGGACATGCTGAAGGTACCGGGTTCGTTCTCCAGCCTTCAGCAAGCCCGAGCCGAGGGCTGCGACGTCAGGATCGTCTACTCGACTCTTGACGCCCTTGCCATCGCTCGCGAAAACCCAGGAAGATCGGTGGTGTTTTTCGGCGTAGGGTTCGAGACCACCGCGCCCACCGTGGCGTGCTCTCTTCTCGAAGCGGAGCGGCTGGGGCTTCAAAACTATTTCGTCTTCTCGGTGCACAAGGTTATGCCCCCCGCTATGAGAGCGCTCGCGGAGGCGGGCGAGGTCCGGATAGACGGCTTCCTCTGCCCGGGCCACGTCAGCACTATAATTGGATCTGAGCCGTACCAGTTTCTCGCCGACGAGTATGGAATCCCCTGCGTTATCGCCGGATTCGAGCCTGTGGACATCTTGCAGGCCGTCGACATGCTGCTGACCATGCGGTCAGAGCGCAGACCGGAAGTGGAGATCCAGTAT
>JAKAHF010000608.1 GCA_021815245.1 Actinomycetes bacterium | reverse complement strand
GACACTCTCGTAGCCGAACACCTGGATGAGCAGGCTGGCAACGTGGGGTAGGAGTTGGTCGAGCTCCAGAATGGAACTGATGCGTCTGCCGGATTCATTGATGGCGCGAAGGTGGTCGGAGCGGCGCTCGAGGCTGTGAACGAGTTCTCCCAACTGACCGGTCATACGGTTGAACGAGTGAGCAACTGTGCCGATTTCGTCCTCCCGCGTGACTTCAGCTCTCAACCCGAGTTCGCCGTCCGCGATCCGGGTGGCCGTGGCTCCGAGTTCCGCGAGGGGGCGCACGATGCGTCTCGTAAGCGTGATGCCCGTCATGATAGCCAGGAGCGTAGCCAGTGCCGCGACCCCACCCATCGTCCACAGAGAGATACGCGAGGAGCGGAGAGCCTCGGCTCTTTCCTGCTCCGCGATCAAACCGATGTTCAACTCCGGTATCCAATCGTAGACCCCGATGACCTGGGCACCGGCGTAGTTCGAGTACGTCTTCGCGCCGGTCTGATGCAGCGACACGGCACTATCGGTGCCCTCGGTGTGGACATAGGTGTCGGGGATGGAGTAGCCCGTGCGCCTCAGATAGGTGAGAAGCCGGTAATTGGAGCCCACCAGGTATGTCTCGCCGGTCTGGCCGAGGCCCGGCCGTTCGATCATGATCTCGTTGAGGCCCACAAGATCGGCTCTGCCCGCGATCACCCCGATGATCTCCCCGCTGGCCAAGACCGGGGCGCTCGCGACGACGGTCATCTTGTCCAGCGACAGTGAGTACGAGGGTTGCTGGATGAACTTGCCCTTGAGTCCCTGGGTGAAGTAGTCGCTGAGACCCAGACGCTGTCCTTCGTGGGCGGAATTGGTCGAGAGCAGCACCTCTCCGTGGTTGTCCATATAGAAGAGCTCCTCGAACAAGCCCATGCGGTTCGCAGCCCACAGGAAGCGGTCGAGGACCCGGTAGTACGCTTGGGTATTGGCAGACCGGGCCTCGGAGATAGGGCCGAGGACCGCAAGATCATTCGGGATGTTGGTCTGGGAGAGCACCACGTCAAGGTTGAGGCGGAGGCCGCTCGTCCATGCCTCGATTTCGTTCTCCTTGAGAGTGAGTACGGAATTGAGTTGGTCTATCACGCGCTCCTTCGCGTCGCGGGAGCCGACGACGGCTGACACCGCGCTGATAGCGACGGCGGTCAGCAGGACACTGAGGGTCAGTAGCAGAAGGAGCCTGGTCCGGATCGAGCGCGCGTGGGGAAGAAGGGAGTGCTTCACCGATGCCGCCCTTGAATCAGGGTTTGGCTGGGCTGAAGCTCATGGTATAGCCGGGAGTCTCCTCGTCCCAAGCGTCGCCCATGAGTTGTTCCCACCGAGCGGCATCGATCCAGCCGACCGGGACCTGCGGCGTGTCCACCAGCGGCGCGACCGACCGCACCGCCAATTTCTGGAATTCCAAGCCGTTGTCTGGAGCCCATTCAAACAGGACGGCGGCTGCCTCGTCGGGGTGCTCCACGGCGTACCGCCAACCATCGAAGCTCGCTCGGACAAAACGCCGCACCATCTCGGGATCGGCGTCGATGGTCTCCTGCAAGGTGATGATGAGGCCCTCATAGCCCCCCACCCCGAAGTCGGCGGGGAAGATGTTGGTCACTGGATGCCCGGCGATCTGGGCCTTGATGGGCTCGTCCTGCGCGTAACCGAGCCAGGCGTCCACGGTGCCGTCGTACAGGGAGGCCATCTGGTCCGGCTCGACCCGGACCACCGTCACCTGAGTCTCGTCGACCCCGGCCGCCGCGAGAGTCTCCTGCAATACTGTCTGCCAGTAGTCCGTGGTCACGCCCACGCTCTTGCCGATAAGGTCGGCCGGTTCGGCGATGGCGGATTCCGTGAGCGAGAAGATCACCAGCGGCGGGATCTGGAACGCGGACATGACGGCAACGGTCGGCAGCCCCTCCGTGATCAGCGCTCTCTGCTCGGCAAACGAGGTGACGGCGAACGTTGTGATGCCGTTCAGGACCTGATCGCGCGCGGGTGTGTCCGGTCCGCCCTCCAGGATCGTCACATCCAGACCCTGGTCCTCGTAGAACCCCCGGGCGTCCGCCATGTAGTAGCCGGCGAACTCGGCCTCGTTGTACCAATTGAGCTGGAGGGTCACCTTGGTGGGGGAGCCGCCGCAACCGCCGGCTCCCAACGCGACGAGGGCCAGCAGGAGCAGCATGGCGAGCATAAGGGCAGGAGCCGCGACTGGCCGGTGAGCGGTCCATGGACGAGGCGTCCGTGGGCGGGCGGAACGGAGGCGGCTCTGTAGGGACCGTCCGATGCTAGTGCCCCTTGCTCAATCGACCAATTTGCTGTGGATGGCCAGAGAGACCGCCTCGGTGCGGCTCGACGCTCCAAGCTTCATGAGGATGTTGCTGACATGGAACTTCACCGTGGAGCGGCTGACAAAGAGCTTGGTCGCGATGTCCGGGTTGGTCAGACCATTAACCATGAGCCTGAGGACCTCTAGTTCCCGGTCTGTGAGGTCCGACTCCTCGTCGGCGTCGGCGCGCGTGGCCGCGTTGATGAGGACTTGAGCCGCTTCCGGGGCGAGCGTGGGCCGGCCGGCGTGTGCGGCCCTGATGGCCTGCGCGAGTTCGGCGGCGGAGACGTTCTTGAGCAAATAGCTGATGGCACCGGCCTTGAGCGCCGCCTGCACCAGGTCTTCTTCCTTGTAGCTGGTGAGCGCGATGACCTGGACGTGCGGGCAGGCTTCCCGGATGCGTCTGGTCGCCTCGGCCCCATCGACCTCCGGCATGACG
>JAKAHF010000607.1 GCA_021815245.1 Actinomycetes bacterium | reverse complement strand
GTGGCGCCTCAAGCTGAACGGCGCCGGCAACGGGGTGATCGAGCGCGACAAGATCGCCGACCTGCGCGGCGCGCTGGGCGTCGCCCAGGGCGTCGACGGCACCCACTTCGCCCCCTACAACAACATCACCCGAGCCCAGGTGGTGAGCATGGTGGTGCGGGCGGCACAGCGTTCGAACATCCCACTGGAGAACCCGAGCGCCGCCTACTACGCGGGCACGATGCAGGGCTCCAACTTCCGCAACCTCTCCGATCCCAAGCACGGGGTGAACGTACAGATCGCTGAATTCAACGGCCTCTTCTGGGGCATCTGGCCCGACCAGGGCAGCAACTGGGATATCTACGGCAAGGCCACCCGCGGCGAAGTGGCGCAGATACTGTGGCGCCTCAAGCAGAAGATGGGCGGCACGCAGACGACCACGACGACGCTTCCCGCCACTACCACGACCACGCGACCGCCCTCGACGACCACCACCACGTCACCGCAAGCCGGCGCCGTGCTCGAGACATCCGACGATTTCTCCGATACGTCTCGTTGGCCCAACCTCTCTGGGTGGGTCGACTGGTACTACTACCACTACCTGAATGGCGCTTATGCGGTCGAACTCCAGCCCGGTGAAGGCAACTGGCTGTTCTTCACGTTCAACGGCATCGACGTCAGCAACGGCTGGGTGGAGGCCGACCTGAAGCTCACTTACGGCGACCTCAACTGTGGGGTCGGGCTCCTGTTGCGGTACCAAGATTCGAGCAACTTCTACTTGTTCGACATCGACGCCAACGGCAACTACGCCCTCTACCGTCGCGTGGCCGGAACGTGGACGAGACTCGCGGGGTGGAACTCCTCGCCGGCGATCAACTCCCTTGGCTCGACGAACCATGTCAAGTTCACCGGCTCGGGAAGCGCGCTCACCGTCATCGTCAACGGATTCACCGTAGTCTCGATCAACGACAGCAGTCTGACTCATGGCACTGCGGGCTTCTATGTCGAGGCACTCGGGACGAGTTCCGCCAAAGCGCTCATCGACAACGTACAGATCTGGTCGACCTTCGGCGCGCTCTAGCTCACAGAACCACAACGGGGCCGGTTCTCGTGTCGAGAACCGGCCCCGTTGTCGTTTCAGCGCCCGGTGGGGTCGATCGCGCCGCTCAGGAGCGCTTCTGCCGGTCGTCGTTCGCGACGGCCCGCGCGGCCACGAGCCCCGACGCCGATGCCTGCACCAGACCTCGAGTCACGCCGGCCCCGTCACCGATGGCGTAGAGACCCGCCACCGGCGTTTGCAGACTCGCATCGAGGGCAAGCCGTGATGAATAGAACTTGACCTCAGCGCCATAGAGGAGCGTGTCGCGCCCCGCGATGCCCGGCAGGATGCCGTCGAGGGCATCGAACATATCGATGAGATCGCGTAGGTGGCGATACGGCAGGGCGAAACTGAGATCGCCAGGAGTAGCCGCCCTCAGTGTCGGCTGGACCACGCTCCGCGCCAGTCTTTCGGGCGTGGTGCGGTGCCCTGCACGCAGATCGCCGAGACGTTGGACCAGGATGTCCTTGCCCAGCATGTTGGCCAGCCGGGCGATCGACTTGCCATATTCGATGGGTTGTTTGAAAGGCTCGGTGAACCTGGTCGAGACGAGCAGAGCGAAGTTGGTGTTCGCGGTCTTGTGTTCGGCGTCGGCATAGCTATGCCCGTTCACCGTCACCGCGTCACCCCAGCTCTCGGTACAGACCACGCCGCGCGGATTCATGCAGAAGGTGCGCACCTGGTCTTCGAAATGCCGCGATGTGTAGAGAAGCTTCGGCTCGTAGAGCTGGTCGGTGATGATATCGGTGACGACGGCCGCCACCTCCACCCGCACGCCGATGTCGACGGCGTTGCTGACCAGTCGTATGCCCAGGCGGCCGGCCTCATCGGTCAGCCAGGCAGAACCCTCGCGTCCGGGGGCGGCGATCACGATCGGACTCGCGAAGAAGTCGCCCGAGGAGGTCACCACGCCCGTCACTCTCCCGGCGGACCGCACTGTTCTGCCCCGAACCGCTGGTTCCACCCCGTCGGTGACGATCTCGGTCACGGAGGTGTTGGTGACGATCTCCACTTTGTTCTCGAGGTGATCTCGCATAGCCGCCAGTACCTCGGCTGCGTGCTCGGTGCCGAGATGCCGCACAGGCGAATACACAAGCCGCAGACCCTGGCGTGCAGCCAGGTCGGCCCAGTGGTCGTAGACCTCACGATCATTGCCGAACAGCCTGTCGGGAGCCCCGAACTGCGTATAGACGCCATCGACATCGATGAGCAGCTGCTGCATGGTCGCCGGATCGACGTACTCGCCCAGCCAGCCACCGACAGACGAGCTGAGCGTCAGCTTGCCATCGGAGAACGCTCCCGCGCCTCCCCAGCCGGTGGTGATGCTGCAGGGATCGCAGTGACAGCACGACCCCGTGTCGCGCGCGGGGCACCGCCGCTTGGAAATGTCGGCCCCCTGCTCAAAGAGCAGCACCCGCAGCCGGCCTTGCTTCGCCAACTCGAGAGCCGCGAAGATGCCCGCAGGCCCTCCCCCCACGATGATGACATCGTAGTCTCGACCCTGAGGAGTCTTCGCCGGGGTCACGATTGAAACCGCC
Source organism: Actinomycetes bacterium (assembly GCA_021815245.1). Next base: position 166 of record JAKAHF010000607.1, on the reverse strand, counting down.
TGTTCTCCAGATCGCGAAAGCGAGCGTACTCGCCGAAGAACGCCAGCCTACGCTCTCCGATAGGTCCGTTGCGCTGCTTGCCCACGATGATCTCGGCCGTACCCTTGTCGGGGCTGTCCTTGTTGTAGACCTCGTCGCGATAGATGAACATGACCACGTCTGCGTC
>JAKAHF010000606.1 GCA_021815245.1 Actinomycetes bacterium | reverse complement strand
GAAGAACAGGCTCAGGAAGAAAAAGGTGCCGAACATGCCGAAGCTCACCACCGCTCCACAGAACGCCGCTCCCGAGAACGTCGGGTTGCGGAAGAACTCCAGCTGGAGCATGGGGCTGCGAGTGCGCGACTCCACCACGATGAAGGTGGCGATCCCCACGGCGGCCACGGCAAAGAGCGTCAGGATGAGCGGCGACGTCCACCCCTTCGCGTTGGCCTCGATGAGCGCGTACGTCAGCGAACCCAGCGAGACGAACGCAAGCACCTGGCCGGGCAGATCGAGGCGGCGCCCCTCCGGGTTCTTCGACTCGTGCACCACCAGCCAGCCGACGACGAAGGCCACGATGCCGATGGGCACGTTCAGGAAGAAGACGCTCTGCCAACCCAAGCTGTCGACGAGCAGCCCACCGACCACCGGACCGGCCGCGAGGGCGAGACCGGAGATCCCGGCCCAGATGCCGATAGCCTGCGCGCGCTCCTTCGGATCGAGGAACGTGTTGGTGATGATCGACAGGGTTCCCGGCATGAGCAGAGCGGCCCCCAACCCCTGGATCCCGCGACCGGCAACCAGCACACCCAGAGAGGGTGCGAGCGCACACGTCAGCGATCCGGCCGTGAACACCGCGAGACCGGAGAGGAACATGCGCTTGCGCCCGTAGAGGTCGCCGAGCGTACCTCCCGTGAGCATGAGGCTCGCAAAGACCAACGTATACGCGTCGACGATCCACTGAAGCCCGGAAACTCCCGAACCGAGATCGGTCTGTATTCGTGGCAGGGCCACGTTGACCACGGTGTTGTCGAGCATGGCCATGAAGAGGGCGAAGCACATCGCGCCCAGCGTCAGCATCTTGGAACGGCGGTCGAGTTCGCGCACGGAGGCCTCCATTGGAACAGAGAAGCGGGAGTAGCGCGGAACGGCGGCTGCCGACGCGCATCGAATGCATTAGATGAGTATTTTACACCAGACTCTCGCACCCGGACGTCCGCCCGCGTTCGCGTTCGCGGCATCCCGCTCGGGTCGCCGCGGCCCGCTGCGGAACCTGATACCATAGGGGGTATGTTAGCAGCCCAACGATCCCTCGGGGGAACGCCCCTTTGGATGAGAGGAGCAGTGTCGTGATCATCGCCGTACCCTACGAAGACGGACGCGTGAACGCCCACTTCGGCCGCACCGAGGCCTTTGCCATCGCACGCGTCGACGGGAGCGACATCGCCGATTGGGATGTCCGCCCCGTCGTCTCCCTGCAGCACGACCACGAAGGGCTCGCGGGCTTCCTGCGCGCGCAGGACGTGGACGTCATCCTCGCGGGCGGGATGGGCGCCCCCATGCAGGCGGCGCTCAAATCGGCCGGTTTTGAGCTGTTCTGCGGAGTGGACGGACCCGCGCGCGGAGCTGTCGAAGCCTACCTCCGCGGTGAGATCGAACAGTCCGACAGCACCTGCGGTCACCATCACGGGTAGCCGCACGGGTAGTCGCCGAACGGTCGGCCCTGCCGGCACGGCCCAGAGCAGGCCGGCGGGGTTTCGGCCTAGAGCAGGCCTGCGGGGTTGAGACCCTCCAGCGCGGGCAGGACGAACTGCCCGTCCTTGCGCACCAAGACGCCGTCGAACCAGATCTCGCCTCCGCCCCACTCGGGGGTCTGGATCAGCACCAAGTCCCAGTGCTGGGCCGAGCGGTTGCCGTTGTCGGCGTCGTCGTAGGAGTTCCCCGGAGTAAGGTGCAGGCTACCCGCGATCTTCTCGTCGTAGAGGATGTCGCCCATCGGCCGCGTGATGAGCGGATTCACGCCCAGGGCGAACTCTCCCAGGTAGCGGGCGCCCTGGTCGATGTCGAACTGAGCGTTCAACTTGTCCTGCGGGGTGCCCGTCGCCTCGATGATACGGCCGTCACGGAGGGTCAGCGACACGTGCTCGAAGACCGTGCCCGCCTCGAGTGAAGGCGCATTGTAGGTGATGATCCCGTCGGCCGAGTCGCGCACCGGCGCGGTGAAGACCTCGCCGTCGGGGATGTTCATCCGGCCCGCGGCCTTCATCACCGGAATGCCGGCGATGGAGAAGGTCAGATCGGTGCCGGGCCCGACCAGCCGTACCCGGTCGGTACGCTCCATCAGCGTGACCAGCGGGTCCATCGCACGGTTCATCTTCGCGTAGTCAAGCGCCATGACGGCGAACGAGAAGTCGGCGAACGCCTCGGTGGACATGCCCGCCGCCTGTGCGCCGGCCGGTGTGGGATAGCGCAGAAGCGACCACTTCTTGCTCAACACCACCTGCATGTAGTCGTGCCGGGCGCGCGACCAAGCCAGCATCCGGTCCTCGGGCACGTCGCTCATCTCGTTCATGTTGTTGCCCGCGAGGATCATCACCCGGGCGTCCACCGCACGCAGGCGCTCGCTGTCGAGCGAGAACTTGAGCGCCAGTTGCTCGTCGCCGGCCCCGAGCAGCCATGCCCGCCGGAGCAACGGGTCGGTCAGCTCGAAGAACGGCTCGACACCACGTCGGGAGGCCTCGGCGAGAATCTCCCTCACCAGGGGTTCGCAACCGGTCTCGCCTTCTATGAGCAGTTTTGCACCCGGGCCGAGGCTCAAGGAGTAGCCGAGGAGGGTCTGGGCAAGCGTCGTCAAACGAGGATCCATGGGGACCGGTCCTTTCCTCGGGCGCGTCGGCGGGACAGGCGGCGTCCTGGACGGCAGTATAGCGGCCTGCCACTCGCTCATCGGTTCGTGGCCGTGGAACGCTCGACCACCGAAGCCCACCGGGTTCGACCAGCGCAGCCCACCGTCTTCGAC
>JAKAHF010000605.1 GCA_021815245.1 Actinomycetes bacterium | reverse complement strand
GTCCTGCGCGCCACGACCCGCAGGACGGTGCTCGTCGTCGGCGGCGCCGCGGCCGGCATGCAGGCGGCGCTGACGGCCGCCGAACGCGGCCATGAGGTGATCCTCTGCGAGAAGAGCGACCGCCTCGGGGGCGTGCTGCGCTGCGAGGAGCGGGTGCCCTTCAAGCGGCTGCTCGCGCGCTACCTCGACTACCAGGAGCGCATGATCAAGCGCGCGCCCATCGACGTGCGTCTCGGCACCGAAGTCACGCCCGGGTTCGCCGACGTGTCGGGCGCCGAAGTCATCATCGCCGCGCTCGGCGCGCGCGAAGCGGTGCCGCCCATCGCGGGCATCGACGGGCCCAACGTCCTGGGCGCCGAAGAGGCCTACATGTTCCCCGACAAGACCGGTCAGGCAGGCAGCAAGGTCGTCATCCTGGGTGGCGGACTGGTGGGCATCGAACTGGGCATCTTCCTCTCCACCTTGGGGCGCAAGGTCCTGATCCTCGAGATGATGGAGACCCTCAGCGACGGCGGCAACCCGGTGCATGGGCTGGCGTTGATCAACGAGATCAAGCGGTACGGCATCGAAGTCTCAACCTCCACTCGAGCCACAGAAATCACCGCGAAGGGCGTCACCGGCGAGTACGTGGGCGACCGCTATACGCTGCCGGTCTGCGAAACCATCCAGCGGGCCGTGCTGCAGTCGAACAGCTTCAGTGAGGCTGTCAGGCATGACGCCGAGGTGGGCAGCAAGAAACTCTACCCGGCCGACACGGTGATCTACGCGACCGGCCGGGTGCCGTTGCAGGCCGAGGTCGACGCCTTGCGCTTCTGTGCACCCGAGTTCCACCAGATCGGCGACTGCTTCATGCCGCGCACGGTGCAGCAGGCGACGCGCATGGCCTTTGCCGTGGCAAGGGACATCTAGTCAGGGGTCGATGAGGCAAACGCCGCGCGCAGCTCCGGCAGGCGTATGCGGTGCCGTGTCTCTCGCCGAGTCTCTACCCGCGGCGTCTCCCGATCAGTCGCTCTTCGGGAACTGGCTCCAGTCGACCTCATCCAGCCATTTGATGTTGGCGCCTTCCCAATCCATGATCGGGTCTCTGTACTCGCTCCATTTGGGATCGCGCGAGTAGTACATGACGTCGTCAGACTTGGTCGTCGGGACGATCCCGGTGAAGAGGATGGGCTTCCTTGGGTCGTCGACCCTGCGGGGGATCATCGGAGCGTGCTGCACCATGGCCGGTACATGGATGATGCAGCTCTTCGTAATGAGATACTGGTCGTCTTCCATCCAGAATTCAACCTCCCCGCCGAGATTCCGCGGGTCGTCAGGGTCGCTCCCCAAGAACATGAGGACTTCTGAGTGGTTGTGCGCATGCGGCTTGAAGATATCGTCCTGTTTCCAGGGTCCTGCGAACCAGGCTACCATTACGCGTATGGCCCCAGGAATGGCGTTGCCGTCGAGCACGAACATCTCCGTCCCAGGGAAACTTCCCGGCGGGTGGAAGGGATTCGGCGGGGTCTCGAAGAGAAAGTTGCTGTCCCACTTGCGGGCGTTCACGGCTTGCTGCTCCTTTCGTTGTGTGGCTCCACTCATTCCCCCAGGTATGCTCTTCTCAACGCCCCGTCCGAGGCGATCGACCGCGCATCTCCCTGGGCGACCACCCGGCCGATTTCCAGAACGTACGCCCGGCTCGCCACGCTCAGCGCCAGGGCGGCATTCTGTTCTACGAGGAGTACGCTGAGCCCGTCTTGCTGCATCTTTGTGACGAGGTCCGCGACCGTTTCGACGAGAAGAGGGGAGAGCCCCATGCTGGGCTCGTCCATCAGTACCAGCTGCGGAGACGTCATGAGGGCGCGCGCGACAGCGAGCATCTGCTGTTCGCCGCCCGAGAGACTGCCTGCCAGTTGTCTGCGCCGGTTCTCGAGCACGGGGAAGTGCTCGAACATGCGCTCGATGTCGCTGTTGATCTGCTTCTTGTCTCTGCGCCGGTATGCTCCCAGCCTCAGGTTGTCGTGCACCGTCATGGGAGCGAATATGAGTCTTCCCTCGGGGATGTGGGCGACGCCGAGGCGGACCACTTTGTGCGGTGGCAGGTGATCGATGCGCGCTCCACGAAAGGCGATGCCGCCGGAGACCGGGTGGATCAGCCCTGAAATGGCGCGCAGGAGCGTGCTCTTACCGGCGCCGTTCGAGCCGATGAGAGCCACGATCTCGCCCTCGTTCACCGTCAGGCTGACGTCCTTGAGCGCGGCCACCCTGCCGTAGTTGCAGGTCAGGTTGTCGATCTCAAGCAGCATCGAAGGTTCCTTTGCCGAGGTACGCCTTGCACACGTCGGGATGGGAGGTAACGAAGTTCGGGTCTCCCTCGCACAACTTGTTGCCGAAGTTCATGCAAACGAGCCGGTCGCACAGTTTCCTCACCATTCGCATGTCGTGTTCGACCACAACGATCGTGACCCCGGAATCGCGGATGCGGCGGATATGCTCGACCATGGCGTCCGACTCGCTGGGGTTCATGCCGGTGGCAGGCTCGTCCAGCAGCAGTAGCTTCGGCATCGAGGCCAACGCCACCGCCAAGCCGAGGGTCATCTGGTGCCCGTGAGGCAGACTCGCCGGTTCGCGGTCCCAAAGGGACTGGATGCCCATGAGGTCGAGCAGATCCATGCCCCGGTCGCGCAGCCGGCGCTCCTCGGCCCGCGCCGCGCCGGTGCGGAGCACGCTGCTCACCAGGCTGGCTTGGTGGCTCTTGTGGAGGCCGACCAGCACGTTGTCCAACACGGTAAGACCGACAAATGTC
>JAKAHF010000604.1 GCA_021815245.1 Actinomycetes bacterium | reverse complement strand
CCATACTGCAGCTGCACATCACCCACCCCCAACCGACCTTCTTGGGTCCCCCGCTGCCCATCGACGGCGACGGGCGCATCACGAGGGGATAGCGACTGCCGCCGAAGCTACTCGGCTTCCTCGCCGTGCGAAGAGTCCCAGTCGATGCCGATGAAGTTGACCTCGTCCTCGACCGCGGTCTCCATGACCCCCGCGAGTACCTGCTTGGCTTCGATCCGCGCGGCGACGACTGAGCCCTCCCAGTCGGAGGCGTAGTCGTCGCCCAAGTCATACGACGACCAGCCCACAGAAGCCGGCACCCCCTCCGCGTCGACACTCCAGGCTTCGACTCCGGTGACCACTGCTCCGGCGTCGGCCAGCGCGTCGATGACCTCTTCGGCCACTTCGAGGGGCCAACCGAAGTCACCACCGGCAACCATGGCGGCCTCGCGCAGTCGTTCGGGCAGAATGGTCATGTCCTTCATGTCGCGGCGACGTTCCTTTCGATGCGGAGATGATGCGCTTTCATGCTACCAGAGGCCACAGGTCACTTCGATCTTGGAGGCCACACCTTGCACCGCCGAACCATACGTCGAGCCCGGAGCCCATTTGCCGCTCAATTCGTACACGGTGCGAACGTTGCCCTTGTGCACCGCTCCGCTCGATTGCACGAAGTGCCGGGGGTCACCGGGCGTGGCGATGGGACCATCGGCCGGCTGCTCCACGAGAACGCAGTACGGATCGGATACATGATCGGGGTACACGTACCATGCAAGGTGGGCGTAGTGAGCGATCACTCCCAGTTCGGCGGTCGCGAACGAGTTGCCCGGAACGCCTCCGCCGGTCGCCCCGATGCCGACCATGTTGTTCTGGGCGGGCTGCACGTCGCCGCCGTACTGGCCGTAACCCGTCTCGTGGATCATCTGCGCCCAGGCCATGTCGGCACGGATGCCGAAGCGCTTGCCGTACTTCACGTACATCTTGGCGAGTTCCTCGAGCGACACCGTGAACTTGCCGTCATTGCCGTTGGTAGCCTTGCGGAACATACGCAAGAGGTCGGTCGAATCGCCCAGGAAGCGGCCGTTGAGCCCGGCGGTGTCGGTGCCCATGACGTTGAAGAGCAGCGCCGCGGCCTGGCCCCGGGTGGCGTTCTTCCAGGGCGAGAGGGCCTTCAGCGAGCCTCCGGGCGAGAGGTCACGGAGCAGTCCATTGTACTGAGCCACCCGCGCGATGATCGAATGCGTGGAGTCGAAGGTGCCCCAAGCCGATTTGAACGTGTCGGGCGGCACGAAGAGCGACCTGTCGCAGGCTCTCGTGCCCATAGTGACCATCTGGGCCATGGTGATGTTTGCGTCTGGTTTGAACAGTGCACCGTTCTCACCCGGATACCCGGTGACGATAGTCTCGCGCGCCGCGGCAGCCACGTAGTTGTCGGGATAGAGTTCCACGTCGGAGCTCTTCTTCACGTCGACGAACTCGCACCTGTCGTCCTCGCTCACAGCGATGCGCATCGCGAGAATGACCATCTTGGCGAACTGCTGCCGGGTGATGGAGGCCTCGGGACGAAATGTGCCGTCTGAGTAGCCGGCGATGACCCCGAGCTGCGAAAGGGTCTCGATCTGGATGTGATAGGGATGCGAATCGGGGACGTCGCTGAAGCCCACCGCCTGCGCTCCGGCGGCGCACGGGGTGAGAAGAACGGCAGCGATCACGGCCACGAACGCAAGGGCGAAGAGCCCTGCAGACTTGAACAGCTTGCTTCTCATCTGACGCCAGGTTACCAACATTTGCGTCTCCCTGCCTGTCGGGTGCGCCCGGCGGCCCTGCCTTGGCAGGTCACTGCGCCGAGGGCCGGCACGCTCGAACCAACCTCTATACTTTCCTGGCGTGACCTGTTTGCCCTGCAAGATTCTCGAGGGGAGAGCCACTTTGCGAGCACATGACGGCCGGCCGACGGCTTTGACGTTCGACTTCTGGAACACGCTGTATTCGGCCGACGGCGGCACCTGGACCGAGGTCGCCCCCTACCGCATGGGCGCCCTGCGCGACCTGCTGGCCGCCGCCGGCAAGCACCCGTCTGACACCGAGCTCGACCGCGTGTACCGCTCGGGTTTCGACGCGTACATGCAGTCGTGGACCAATGGCTGCCACTTCGGCGCGCGCGAGCAGGCGCACTACTTTCTCGGTCAGTTCGGAGTGGCGCCCGATGATGTCGACCCCGAGGCGATCGAGCGGGCCGTGATCGCGGTGGAAGAGTCGGCGCGAAGGGGCAGGCTGCCACTCGTCGCCGGAGCGGCTGAGGTCATTCCCCGGCTGAGCGAGGCCGGCTACAAGCTTGGGTTGATCTCCGACACGAGCCTGACCCCGGGCCGAATACTCAAGGAGTTCATGCGAGACGACGGCCTCTTGGAGCATTTCTCGTTTCTCACGTTCTCCGATGAGACCGGCTACTGCAAACCCGACAGTCGCATGTTCCTGCGCACGCTAGAAGGTCTGGGCAGCGGCGTCGCGCGAGCGGCTCACGTCGGTGACACTCCCCGCACCGACATCGCCGGAGCGCAGGCGGTAGGCATGATCGCGGTACGGTGCGCGGCCGTGAACGACGACACTGAGGAGCCGGCCGCCCACTATGTCATCCGCGACCACCGCGAGCTACTTCCCATTCTGGGACTGCTCGACTGACGACCTCGAACGACACGGGACGTACGCCCTGTGTCGTCCTCTACGTAGCGACGGCTCCCCGTCTCGGTTCGGGCACGAAGGCCAGCATGAGGGTGACCGCGGCCAGGACCGCGATGAGCCACCGG
>JAKAHF010000603.1 GCA_021815245.1 Actinomycetes bacterium | reverse complement strand
CTCGAACCATATGCGGCCTCCGTGTCTATCGACTATACGCTTGCAGACCGCCAGGCCGATGCCCGAACCGGGATACTCCGAGTGAGTATGCAAACGCTGGAAAATGGCGAAGACCCGCTCCTGGTGCTGCGCCTCGATCCCAATGCCATTGTCTTCTACGAAGAACACCCATTCGTCGTCGAGCCTGCTGGAGCCGATGTGTATGACGGGGCGGCATTGACGGCGGAACTTGATCGCGTTGGCGATGAGATTCTGAAATACCTGCACAAGTTGCACGGCGTCACAGTCAGCGTGAGGCAATTCATCAACCACAACCTCGGCTTCACTCTCTTCGGTCACAGCCTCCAGGTTCGCGAGGGCTTCCCCTACCACGACCCCCACGTCGGTGGACTCGAGCGGCAAGCCTCTCGTTCCTACCCGGGAGTACATAAGCAGACCGTCGATGAGCTGCTGCATTCGAACCGCACCATCAACCGCATAGTGGATGTACTTATGAGCCTTCTCGTCGAGTCGATCGTCGTAGCGTTGCTGGAGAAGCTGAGTGTAGGCAGCCACCATCCTGAGAGGCTCCTGCAGGTCGTGTGAGGCGACGTAGGCGAACTGCTCGAGGTCCTTGTTGGAACGCACAAGGTCGGCAAGTGTCAGTTCCCGCGCCCTCTCGGCGCGCACGCGACGCTCGACCTCCTTCTCGAGTGCTTCCTTGGAGACTGTGATCAGTTGCAGGTTCTTTGTCATCAAGTCGAAGGCACGCGATAGACGACCAATCTCCGAAGAAGAGCTTGTGCCGACTCTATGGGTCAAGTCGCCTGAACCAACGACCGCAACTCCGTCCTGCAAATGGGAGAGCGGCCTCAACACAACCCGCCACATCGCGAGAATGACGAGGGCGACGAGCAGCGCAAGAAGCCCCAACGCGCTCCAGAAAATGGTCCGGAGAAGCGAACTATCGTGCTGGGCGTAGGCGCGCACCAGCTTGTCCAAGGCCACCGTCGCGCCGAGACTGTCGGCGACGACAACCTGTGCCTGCGCCAGCAGGCGCTCTTTCCTAAGCTGTGCGCTACTGGTCTCGGACGCTGTCCCCATGCCGGCAGGGTGCAGTTCAAACAGGTCGGTGCCGAGCTTCCTCAAGACAGGCACGTTCTCGATCAGCCTGTCCCGCAGGATAGCCGCGTCGCCATGAAAGGTCTGAAGGCCCCCCAGAGCGCCTTCGATGCCGTCGACCGCCGCCATCCATCGTTGGTGTACCTCAACGGTGTGACCGATCGCGAACTGTCCGGTGGTAAGTCCAAGGACACTGATCAGCCGCCGCGCTTCGCTCGTCCGTAGCAGCTGCTGTCCGCTCTCGCCGGCGCGGTGCGCGGTGCCTACAAGGAAGAACAGGGACACAGCGATAATGAGCCCGGCTACGACAGCGCTGCCGAAAAGCGTCCGCTTCACACTCATGCTGCTGGACCTCCGACGGCCCTCATGCCGACCTACCTCAACACCGAGATGGCATCGGGAGCCACTTCTTCGAGTCCCCGAAAGTCCATCAGGGATAGTGGCGCCACCTGCGGACCGCTGGCTTCATGCGAGGATGACAGCCAGTCGAGCTCACTTGCGAGGGCCGCGCGAAGCCCCTCACTCAGGGTGATGCCGAAATGGAATTGCTCCCAGCTGACCGCCAATGTCGTCTCGGGCTGCTTGGTTGCCCTGGCGACGATCGCTATCGCATCATCGCTGTTTTCGAACATGAACTCCTCCGCCTTGAGTAAAGCCCGCAGGATCGCGTGAACATCGCCGGGGTGAGATGTCAGCCACTGATCAAGACCAATGAGCAGAAAGTAGAGGCGTTGACCCGCTTGGCCGTCAAGAGACACCGAGCCACCGTCCAGATCGTCGGCAATGTCGGTAGCCAACGGCTCCCAGATCGAAACGGCATCCACTTCGCCGGTCCGCAGCGCCTGGTTCAGCTCGCCCGGCGCTCTGAAGACCACATCGACGACGCCGGTCTCTATTCCATTGACGGCCAGACTCTGCTCGAGATAGTAGTGGCCCGCGGTGCCTTCGGGAGTGGCGACTGTCTTGCCCACGAGGTCGGAGGCAGCCTTGATTCCTCGGTCCCTGCGCGCCACTAGTTTGATGAGCGTGGTTGAACTGAAAAGCTCCGACACCGCGCGAACTTCGGGATGCGTCATCGCGTCATTCGCCAGCACGTAGTCGGCGGCACAAGCGAGATCAACCCTGCCAGCCAGCAACTCGTCGACCGCCGCCGCTCCGCTCTCGCACTCTTTGAAGCGCACGGATATGCCTTCATGGTCGAAGTATTCGCGGTCGCGGGCAACGAATAGGCTGGTCGAGAAGCAACCAGAGGGGTAGATGGCGATGGTGAGCGTAGCTGCTTCGGGCCCGTCTCCAGAATCCGAAGTCGCGCAGGCCACGGCTGCAAACAGCAGACACAGCAGCACGATTACGACGAGTCCGTAGCGTCCCACCAAGCACCCCACCCAGTATCGCCACGCCGACAGTACCACGATAGACCTCCATGTTGGCACCGTCCACTGGCACGGGCGATAGACGACAACAATGCGTTGCGCGGGACAACGTCCGCCCAGCGTGGGATAATTCTTTGACTTAGACTCCCGCGAGACGGCGTAAAGGAGGTGTCGCATGCCTAGTTGGCTCGGACCATGGGAGATCGTGCTGATCGTGGTTGTGCTTCTGCTCGTCTTCGGACCCAAGAAGCTCCCCGACCTCGGCTCCTCGCTCGGCCGTTCGATCACGGGCTTCAAGAAGGGTCTCAAGGAGACC
>JAKAHF010000602.1 GCA_021815245.1 Actinomycetes bacterium | reverse complement strand
GCCCGAGCGCTCGAGGTCGGTCAATACGCTGAGGATCGCGATGATGAGCCGTAGGTCTCCGGCCACCGGCGCCTGCTGGGCCAGGAGCACGAGCGCCCGCTTCTCGATGTCGAGAAAGATGGCGTCTATCTCGTCGTCGCCGTCGTACACCTTGCGGGCCAACTCGTGGTCGCATTCGATGAGCGCGGTGGTGACGAGCTGGGTGCTCCTCTCGACCAACGCGCCCATGCGCACTATCTCGCGGTCGAGGGCGTCAAGCTCTTTATGGAATGAATCGCGCATTGTACTAGTGCCCTCCCTGCGCCTATCCGAACCGGCCCGATACGTAGTCTTCGGTGCGTTTGTCGCGCGGACGTGTGAAGATCTGACCCGTGGGCCCGAACTCCACCAGTATCCCCCACCGGGCCGAGGTATTCTCGTCGACCTCGGTGTACAAGAAGGCCGTCTCGTCCGACACTCGTGCCGCCTGCTGCATGTTGTGGGTCACGATAACGATGGTGTAGTCCTGCTTCAACTCCTGCATGAGGTCCTCGATGCGCGTGGTCGCGATCGGGTCGAGGGCTGAAGCCGGCTCGTCCATGAGTATCACGTCGGGCTCCACCGCGATGGCCCGGGCGATGCAGAGCCTCTGCTGCTGGCCGCCCGACAGGTCGAGGGCGCTCTTCTTCAACTTGCCGCTCACCTCGTCCCACAGGGCCGCCCGGCGCAGAGACCGTTCGACCAACTCATCCATGTCGCCCTTGTATCCGTTGATCTTCGCCCCGAAGGACATGTTGTCGTAGATCGACTTGGGAAAGGGATTGGGACGCTGAAACACCATGCCGACCCGGCGGCGCACCATGACCGGGTCGACTCCGGGAGCGTAGATGTTCTCGCCGTGGTATCGCACCTCGCCGTCGATCCTCGTTCCCGGGATCAGTTCGTTCATGCGGTTGAAGCACCGTATCAAGGTGCTCTTGCCACAACCCGAGGGGCCGATGATCGCCGTGATGCGCCTCGGCTGGATCTCGAGGGAGACACCTTTGAGCGCGAGGCTGCTGCCGTAGTGCACGCTCAAGTCTGTGGCGGTGAAGACCGGCGCGTCGCCGGTTGTTTCGGTGCCGTTCATCGGGTGAGTCTGCTCCTTGAGGAGAATATGCGCGCCGCGATCGTGAACACGAGGACGATGGCAAGCAACTCGAGTGCGCCCGCCCAGGCCCGCGCCTGAGCCGCCTCGAACGGTTGCCCGGCGCCCTTGTAGATGAGCAACGTCAGCGACGAGATGGGAGAGCCGGCCAGTTTGGTGACGAGCTGCAGCGACCCAAAGGCCGTCATGATGAGTGGAGCGGTCTCGCCTGCCGCTCGGGCCACGGCGAGCATGGCGCCCGTGGTGAGGCCCGGCGCGGCCGAGGGGAGGACCACCTTGGTGATCGTCAGCCACTTCGGGGCGCCGAGCGCGTAGCTCGCGTCCTTGAGCTCGGGCGGCACCAGCTTGAGCATCTCCTCGCTCGAACGCACGATGATGGGCATCATGATGAGGGCGAGCGAGGCTGCGCCCATGAGAGCTCCGTACTTGAGGTCGACGACCAAGGCTGTGTAGACGAAGACGCCCACGAAGATCGAGGGCACGCCGGTCATGACGTCGGAGAAGAAGCGGATGAGCTTGGCGAGCCAGTTGCCCTTGCCGTATTCAACGAGATAGACCGACGCGAGAATGCCCAGGGGGATCGAGACCAGGCTCGCGAGCCCCACCATGATGGCTGTGCCGAGCAGGCCGTTCAGAAAACCGCCTCCCTGCTTCATCATGCTGAACGGTGTCGACTGCGTCAGAAAGCCCCAACTCATGGCCGAGCCGCCCTTGACGACTATCTGCACGAGGATCCACACCACCGGGATGAGGGTCAGTACCACCGAGGCCGCGATGAGGAAGGTCATCGAGCGGTTGCGCCAGAGCCGCCGCCTCGCCGGCCGGGCTCCCATGAGACCGTTGCCGGCCGCCGAGTCACCCCATGCCCCCGATCGTTTTGTCGCTGTTGAAGCCTGTGCCATCGGGAACCCGCCGTTCATGTCCTGTTGAAGCGGTAGACGAGACCACGGGCGACCACGTTGACGACTATGGTGATCACGAAGAGCACCACGCCCGCGCCTACCAGGGCGCTGATCTGGATGCCGGTAGCTTCACCCCAACCGTTGGCGATCGCACCGGCTATCGAGCCGCCGGGCTTGAAGATCGAGGCGTTGATGGCCGGGCTGTTGCCGATGAGCATGGCCACGACGATGGTCTCGCCAAGGGCCCTGCCCAGTCCCAGCATCGTGGCTCCGACCACACCGCCGCGGCTGCGTGGCAGCACGGCCTCTTTGATCATCTCCCAACGGGTCGCGCCCAGAGCGTAGGCTGCGTGACGGTCGGCCGAGGGCACCGAGCGGAAGACCTCGCGACAGAGCGAGGTGATGATGGGGGTGATCATGATGGAGAGGATGATGCCGGCCGAGAAGTACGAAAGCCCGGTAGAGGGACCCCCGAAGATGGGGATGAAGCCCAGCACCTTCGCCAGGAACTTGCCTACGGGCTGGAGTACCCACGGCAGTACCACCCACAATCCCCACAGGCCGTAGATGACGCTGGGCACCGCTGCGAGCAGGTCGACCGCGTATTCGATTGGGGCCCGCAGCCAGCGGGGCGCGTATTCGGTCAAGAAGAGGGCGACGCCCATGCTCAGCGGCACCGCGATGATCAGGCCGATGATCGAGGTCACGAGCGTGCCGTAGATGAAGGGGAGTATCTCGAACGAGCCGTTGCCCGGGTCCCAGTCGCTGCC